>NZ_RZPW01000356.1:0-6144 GCF_003998455.1 Mesorhizobium sp. M7A.F.Ca.CA.001.08.2.1
GCGCCGGCGCGCATCGTCAATGTCGCCTCTGCGGGGCAGCAGGCGATCGACTTCAGCGATGTCATGCTGACCCGCTCCTATGACGGGGTGCGCGCTTATTGCCAGAGCAAGCTGGCGCAGATCCTGTTCACCGTCGATTTGGCCGAACAGTTGAAAGGCACCGGCGTCACCGTCAACGCATTGCATCCGGCGAGCTACATGAACACAACCATGGTCCGGCAGGCCGGGGTGACGCCGTGGAGCTCGGTCGAGACCGGCGCCGATGCCATCCTCAATCTCGCCACCTCACCCACGCTTAACGGGAAAAGCGGCCTCTATTTCGACGGCCTGCGGGAATCCCGCGCCGATGCTCAGGCCTACGACGCCAAGGCAAGGCAACAGCTGAGAAGCTTGAGCCTCGATCTCATCGGCCCGGCCTCCCCCACATCGAAGGAACAGCATTGATGACCAAGGCAATCCAACACACCGTCATCATCGGTGGCTCGTCCGGCATCGGGCTGGCGACGGCGCGCAAACTGCTTGGCCCGGACATGAAGGTAACCATCACCGGCCGCAACGAGGACAAGCTGAAGAGCGCTTGGAAGAGTCTTGGCGGCGCTGCCGGGAAGGCTGCATTCGACGCCTCGAAGCCGGATGAAGTCACCCGGTTCTTCGAGCGCCTTGGTCCATTCGACCATCTGGTGCTCGCGGCCAGCGGCGGCAAGGGCCTCGGCCCGTTCCCGGCGCTTGACCTGAGTGACATCGGCAGTGGCGTGGAGGAAAAGGTCCGCCCGCAGCTGTCCTGCCTGCAGGCCGCCTTGCCGACACTCAACAAGGCCGGATCGGTCACCTTCATCTCGGCGGTGTCGGCGCAGCTCGCAACGCCCGGCGTCGCCGGTATCGCCGCCATCAACGGCATGCTGTTGACCGTGGTGCCGATCCTGGCGATGGAGTTGAAACCGCTGCGCGTCAATGTCGTGGCGCCAGGCGTCATCGACACGCCCTGGTGGGACTTTCTGGCCGAGGAGCAGAGGCAGGCGCTGTTTGCCGACTATGCCGGCAGGACCCCGGTCGGCCGCATCGGTCGCGCCGAAGACGTTGCCGCGGCAATAGCTTTCCTCGTCTCCAACGGCTTCATGACCGGTCAGGTGCTGACCTGCGACGGCGGACTGCGATTTGCGGCGTAGCGTTCCTCGGGCGCCGACAGGCTTTTCACCCTCAATTGGCTCTTTTTGGACCGCCCCGCACGCTCTTTTCGCCGGGGCTGTCACCGCCCGGTCTCACCGCATCTGAAGCGGTCTTTTCCGGAACATAGGAATAATCAGGCGTATCAGCCCCATACATCTTGTTGTCGATCGCCTCTTGCCAGCTGAAATCCGCGTCGGACGGTGAAACGTCGGCAATGTCATGGCGGGAGGAGCGAGAGTGCAGCCAGTTCGGGGTGATCTCTCGGACCAATTGTGCAAAGCGTCCCATCGAAACCGTTCCTTTCCTTGCCCTTTCCAGGAGGCGCGATCGCGGTTGCGTCGGCTGGATCTAAAGTTGACCTCTCAGCCAGGCCAGCGTCTCGACAACGTCGGCAAGCCCGTACCGCGCTGCGGTGTGCGCTGGTGGTTTGACGCGGATCGATATGCCGCCGGCATCATTGACGGCCTCAAAACCGTTTTCATCCGACGTGTCGTCGCCCAGGAAGACCGGGCGACGGCCCGTGAATGGCGCAATTTCCATGAAACGCCGGATCGCGGCGCCCTTAGCGGCCTCGAGCGGCAGCAGTTCCACACCGGCATTGCCGGGAACCACCCGGTAGCCCTTTGGCAGCGTGGCCAGCGCCTGCTCGACAAGCTGCGTCGCGCGCGGAAGCAGATGCGGGGCGGCGCGCGTGTGGATGGCCAGCACCCGTCCTTTGCGCTCGATATAGGCGCCACGACCGAGCTCGGCCTCGATCTCGTCGGCAAGCGCAGAAATATCCGCCGGCTCATCCGCGACTTCGACGTCGTCGTTCGGTAGGAGCCGATGTTCCAGGCCATAGAGCCCGGCGGCGCGCAGCTTCAAAGGCTGAAACAGATGATCGACAGCCGCGACGGAACGGCCTGTTATGAAGGCCAATGCCCCGTTCAGCTTGCGATCCAGGCCTTGCAGCAAGGAGCGGAGCTCGTCGCTGACCGAGACCGCGTCCGGGTGTTCGGCATGTTCCAGCAGGGTGCCGTCGATATCGAGGAACAACGCCCATTCGCCGGTCAGCACAGTGTGCGGTTTCTCCATGACGGCCTGCGGCTTGTGCAGGGTCTCGCCAACAATATTTTGCAGCGCATCGCTCATGACATCGCCACCCGTCTGCGCTCAAAAATGGAGACGACATTGTCGACGCTGGGCGGCGGGTCGCTGACGGCACCGGTCACCCGATCGAGGTCCCCGCGCTTGCGCAAACGTGCCGCATCCAGAAGCATGCTGCCGGCCCAGCGATAGACATTGTTGTTGCGGATTGTCTCGCGCATGGGGCGCATGCGCTCGCGCTGTTCTTCGGGCGACATGGTCAGTGCCTGCAACAGCGCTCCGCTCATCATGGCGGCATCGTAAGGGTTGACGATAAGCGCCTCCAGCAATTCGCGCGAGGCGCCGGCGAATGTGCTGAGCATCAAAACGCCCTGCTCGTCGTCGCGCGCGGCGACGAATTCCTTTGCGACGAGGTTCATGCCGTCATGCAGGCTGGTGACCATGCATATGTCGGCGGCCCGATAGATCTCGTAGACCTGTTCTTGCGAGTGATGTTCGGCCACCATGATCACCGGCCTGTAGCCCTCGCTGCCATAACGCCGGTTGAGCTCTTCGGCATAACGGTGGCACTCGTCATGGAGCAGCTTGTAGGCAGGCAGCGTGCCGCGGCTGGGTGCCGCGATCTGCAGGAAGACCAGTTTTCCGATCCACTCAGGCTGTCGCTTGAACAATTCGTTCAAAGCGTGAAACCGATCGAGAATGCCCTTGGTATAATCGAGGCGCTCGACCCCGACGGCCAGCTTCACATCCGCTTTAAGGCCGAACCTCTCGCGCATGCGAGCGCGGCAATCGTCGACAGCGGGAAGTTTCGCCAGCAGGTCCGCCGGCCATTCTATCGAGATGGGATAGGCGTGCACCAATGTGGTCCGTCCGCCGTAGGAGATGGCCGCATCGGCCCGCTCGATGCGGCTTTCCAGGAAGCGATCGACGCTTTCGGTGAAATTGTTGGCATGGAACTGGGTGTGGAAGCCGATGATCGAGCTGCCGAGCAGGCCTTCGAGGATGCGTTCACGCCATGGGCAGATGCTGTACACTTCCGAATTTGGCCACGGGATGTGCCAGAAAGTGATGACGATCGCCTCCGGCAGGCGCTCGCGGATCATGCGCGGCAGCAGCGCGAAATGGTAATCCTGAACCAGCACGATCGGCCGCTCGTTGCGCGCCTCGGCAACCACGGTATCGGCAAACTTCCGGTTGACGGCTTCATAGGCAGCCCAGTCGGAGGCGCGAAAAATCGGCCGGGTGAAGGCGATATGGCAAAGCGGCCAAAGGCCCTCATTGGCGAAACCGAGATAATAGCCCTGATGCTCTTCCTCCGTCAGCCAGACCCGGCGCAGCGTGTAGGACGGGTTGCCAGGCGGCACCTGCACGCGATCGTGGTCGTCGACGGTAAGGCGGTCCGCCGTTCCGCCGCCATAGGCGATCCAGGTGCCCGCACAGGCGCGGGTAATGGGCTCGAGCGCCGACACCAGCCCGCTGGCCGGGACGAGCAACTCGACGCCGTCGTCCTTCACATTGTGGATGTACGGCTCGCGATTGGACACCACGATAACCTGCGCATCGGGCAGATCGTCGGCCAGGATCTTGCGCAATGTTTCTGGCGACCAGGTCACCAGCGCGGCATCGGCCGATTGGCCGTTCTTTTCGAACTCCCGTATCACCTTGCGCGCGGCCTCCGCCGCCACATCTTCGCCTGCCGTATGTGGGACGGCAGGAGGATGACGGCGACGGTGCCGCGATATGGAGAGGAATACGGCAAGAGCGGAAAAACCGAGGCTCGCGAAAATCAGAACCCAGAGCAGGTCCGCACCGTAGTTTGTCATTGAACGTCAACTCACCCCGGCCGTCGGCGACCGTTTGTTCGTGTTTCCCGTTTGAAACGGTCCGCCGGCCACGTGGTCGGCGTTCGGACCAGTGTTTTTGCAACGCACAAGGCCTGGATCGGTTCCGCCAATTTTGTTCGGATCATGTTCTTACTATGAGCGGCACCAGCCCTTCATGGCGGTCGGCCAGGAAAGCGACGACCCGGTCGCCGACGCGCTGGAAGGTGAGATCGACGACCCGGTCGCCGACGCCCAGGTGCCGCAGTGTCAGCGTGTCGATGCCGATCGGCAGCCTGGGGCGGCCGACGCGAATCTCACCCTCCCAGCCGTCGATCTCCAGGCCAAGACAGGCCTGCATCAACATGAAAGCGGAGCCCGCCGACCACGCTTGCGGCAGGCAGGCGACGGGATAGGCGATGGGTGCTTCGCCCGGCGCACGTGTAAAACCGCAGAACAGTTCGGGCAGCCGCATGTTGAAATGGACCGCGGATTCGAACGTGCCGCTCATCAGGCGAACCACGCTTTCGCGCTCGCCATAGCGCGCCAGCCCGGCACCGCAAAGGGCGGTATCGTGCGGCCAGATCGAGCCATTGTGGTACGACATCGGATTGAAGAACACGGCATCGTCGGCGAGCGTCCGCAGTCCCCAGCCCGAATGGAAGGAGGCGGAAAGCAGCTGGTCAGCCACCATCTGGGCCCGCGCAGGCTCAGGCAATCCGACAAAGAGCAGATGCCCCGCATTCGAGGTCCGCACCTTGCAGGGCTCGCCGGCACCGTCGATTGCCAGCGCATAGAAGCCGAGATCGTCAAGCCAGAAATCCCGTTCCACGGCAACCCGCATCGCTTCGGCGCGATCATCCCAGTGGTCGGCCCTGTCGTTCTCGCCCCGGCGACGGGCAAGTGCCGCCAGCCCCCGGAAGGCGGCAAAGACGTAGCCCTGCACTTCGACAAGGGCGATCGGGCCCTTGGGAATGCGGCCATCGGCATGGAAGACCGAATCGAAACTGTCCTTCCATCCCTGGTTGGCGAGGCCGGACTCGGCCGCTCGCTGGTAAGTCACGAATCCGGTCTCCCGGCCCGCCTCCTCCGTCCATTCGGCCGCGGCGCACAGCGACGGCCACAGGCCGTCGATGAACGCCATGTCACCGGTACGATCGGCGTAGGCACAGGCAAGATAGATGTAGAGCGGTGTCGTATCGACGCCACCGTAGTAGCGGCCAAAGGGAAGCTCCCGCAGCGCCACCATTTCGCCCTTGCGGGTCTCGTGCATGATCTTGCCCGGCTGCGAATCGCTGAACGGCGATGTCTCGGTCGCCTGATGCTGGGCCAGAAAGGCCAACACGCCCCGCGCCAATCCCGGATTGAGCCACAGCATCTGCAGTGCCGAGATGACACCGTCGCGGCCGAACGCCGTCGAGAACCAGGGGATGCCGGCATAGGGATAGGGGCCGGTCGCCAGCTCGGTGGTCAGCAGCGCGACATCGGCGCGGGCGCGCTCGACCCAGTCGTTGAAGACACGGCCCGAGCTGCGCACCGTCGCGCCATGGCGACGTTTGGCCCGCATGCCAAAGCGGGCGCGGGCGGCAGCGGCGCGGAACCGGTCGCGGTCGGGCTTGTCGGCTACCTCGGGACCGACCTCGACATAAAGCACCTTCCTGCTACGCTTGGTCACGGCGATCAGGAAATCGGCACGGTTGGCACTCAGTTGGTCCGGCGCCTGCGAGAACGATATCGCCGAGAGGCGGGCCAGGCCATCGAGCCCATCATAGCGCAGCAGGACCGACGTCGCGTTTGTTTCGGCGGCATGGGCCAGCCCGCGCTTCAGCCGTGTCGAGCCACGCACTTCAAACATGTCGCGGAAATCGGCGGAGTAGTGCAGGGAAACGCTGATCGTCGAGTGTTCCCGGCTGTAATTGGAAAGGGTGATGCGTTCAAACAGCCTGTCCTGCCAAAGCAGTCTGACGCGTTCGATGTGAATGGCTCCCTGCGGGATGTCGCGTCCACCGGCGCTCTGTATCGGCAGATTGGTCAAATTGGTGGTGAACAGCACATTGTCCTGGCTGAGCGA
>NZ_RZPW01000357.1:0-6144 GCF_003998455.1 Mesorhizobium sp. M7A.F.Ca.CA.001.08.2.1
GCCGAACTGCGCGCCCTGGCGGGCGAACAATGCAAAGGCGGCGAGCAGCGAGAACGAACGGATCATGATGTCGCGGTTGAGCGACAGCATGCGCAGGAAGGCGGTCATGTCGAGCAGGCGATGGCGCGGCAAGGGCGGGACCGCGCGAAACCGGCGGATAACGATGGCCAGGCCGAGCAGCATGGCCAGGAACTCACCGGTGACGGTCGCCCAGGCAACGCCGGCGACGCCCCAGCCAAGTTCCAGCCCAAGCAGGAAGCACAGCGCGATGTTGATGCCGTTCAGCACCAATTGCAGCACCAGTCCAAGCCCGCCCTCGCCGCGCCCCAGCACGTAGCCGAGGATGGCGTAGTTGATCAGCGAAAAGGGGGCTGCAAGCAGCCTGATCCTGATGTAGACGCCCATTGCCTCGCTGACGCGCGGTTCGGCGCCCATGAATTTTTGCCCGGCGATGGCGACCAGCGGCGCAAGGGCAGCGAGCGCGATGCCGGCGATAACCGCGATCAGCACGGCGCGCCAGAACACCGCCTGTTCCTCCAGGGCATCGCCACGCCCAAATGCCTGTGCGACAAGGCCGGTGGTGCCCGAGCGCAGGAAATTGAAAGAGGTGAAGACGACGTCGAAGATCAATGCGCCGGCCGCCAGGCCGCCAAGCAAGGCGGCATCGCCGAACTGGCCGACGACAGCCGTGTCGACCAGGCCGAGCATCGGCGTCGTCAGATAGGCTAGCGTCATCGGCACCGCGATGGCGAGCACGGAGCGGTTGGTGACGACAAATGATCCGGAGTGAATCGGCGATCCCGAGAGGATCGGGGATCCGGCGTCGGCTGGGGTTGCACCTTTGTCCAAGGATTGCTGCCTTGCTGATTGCGGCTTGATGGAACCGTCGATGTGCCCCATTTTCCGGCCACCGCGCAATCACCTATCCCTTGACGGCCAACCGAAATCCCGGTCTGGCGTGAGCCAGCCGGATACGAGTTCATGCCTCTGCAGATCGTCCATCATCCCGACTACGACGCCGGCTTCGCCGTCAACCATCGCTTTCCGATGAGCAAATATCCCTTGCTGATGGAGGCGCTGCGGACACGCGGCCTCGCCGGCCCCGAGGCGCTCAGCACCGCCGAACCGGCGCCGGCTTCATGGCTGGAGCTTGCCCATGCGGCGGACTATGTCGACCAGGTCATCAACTGCCGCGTGCCCGAAAAGATCGAACGCGAGATCGGTTTTCCGATCGGACCCCGCGTCTCGCTGCGCGCGCAGCTTGCCACCGGCGGCACGGTGCTGGCGGCGCGGCTGGCCTTGCGCCACGGTATCGCCTGCAACACCGCCGGCGGCAGCCACCATGCGCGGCGCGCGCAAGGCGCGGGCTTCTGCACCTTCAACGATGTCGCCGTCGCCGCATTGGTGCTGCTCGCCGAAGGCGCGGCACGAAACATCCTGGTCGTCGATCTCGACGTGCACCAGGGCGACGGCACGGCGGATATTCTCGCCGATGACCCGCGCGTGTTCACCTTTTCCATGCATGGCGACCGCAACTACCCAGTGCGCAAGATCGCCTCCGGCCTCGATGTCGCGCTGCCCGACGGCACGGGTGACGCTGCCTATCTCGAGAGGCTCGCCGCCATCCTGCCGGAGCTGTCCGCACAGGCGCATTGGGACATCGTGTTCTACAATGCCGGCGTCGACGTCCATGCAGATGACCGGCTTGGCAGGCTGTCTCTGTCGGATGACGGCCTGCGCGCCCGTGACGACATGGTCATCAGCCATTTTCGCGCGCGGGGCGTTCCGGTCTGCGGCGTCATCGGCGGTGGCTATTCCACCGATGTACCCGCTCTTGCCGCGCGCCACGCCATCCTGTTCGAGGTCGCCGCGGGCCACGCCCGGTAGTTCTTCAAGCATGATCTCGGGACAAACGGTTTCCGTTTGTCCGAGAAAACCGGTTCCCACTTTTCGGGATCATGCTCTACTTCCGGTAGTTGGCAAGCCTGAGCAGGATGAAGGCCGGCACGACGATAGCCGCGCCCAGCAGGATATAGCCGAGGAAGCGGTCGATGGCGTGGAAGCCGAGATTCCACAGGTCCATGAAGAACTTCCGGATGCCGGAGAGCACATCCATCGGCGACCAGCCGAAGGCATTCATGACCAGGCCGACGAGGAAAGACACGACCAGCAGTTTCAGGATCACCTTGAGCGGCGAGTCGCCAAGAAAGCGCGTCAGTGCGGACAAGGCTCGTCTCCCGATTGAGGCACCCAGGCTCGAGGGCGTCGGCCAGACATACGCACTTGGCTTGCCCGCTTCAAGCCGGGAGTTTTGCGGGGATGCCAACGGCCTGCACCGCGCGATTGCATGGCAGGCTTGTGCTGCCAAACGGACTAAACCCGCGCCAGACTGTTAAATTTGCGTAAACAACATCGCTTTAATTTATTGAAAACAAAGCGAAAAACCTTCATTTTTTGATTTCCCGCAATGTGCGTGCAATTTTCGCCTGCGAGACGGTCGGCGTCTTTCAGGCGATTGGCCGCGCGGGCGATCTGACCCCCTACCACAACTGGCGAAAGCCAGTCCCAGGACCGCGCAACCATCCCTGAAAGACACCAAATCGGAGCCCGACCGCCTCAACGGTCGAGTTCTTCGGGAAACCTGCGCATCGATTGCCGGATGCGCGCGTGTGTTGGAGTAATGCAGTGTTCTCTCAAGCAAAGATCATCCTGACGGCAAGTGCCCTTGCCATGTGCCTCCTGGGGCCGGCGATGGCCGCCGACCTTTCGCCCGCCTACAATGATCCCCCCGCGTTCCAGTGGAGCGGCGCCTATGTCGGCGTGCATGGCGGCACGGCGTTCACCGGGATGCCGAACCCGTTTGCCGGCAGGAATGGTCTCAGCGGCGGCGTTCAGGCCGGCTACAACCAGCAGATGGGTCCAGCGGTTCTCGGTGCCGAGATCGAGGGCTCCTATCTGGGCGGCGCCGAGCACGACGTCCGGGGCGGCAAGATCAAGGAAAAATGGCGCGGTGCCGCCAAGGCCAAGGCCGGCTTGAGCTTCGACCAGACGCTGCTGTTTGGAACCGGCGGCGTCGCCATGACCAAATTCGACAAGGGCGACAAGGTGAACGATATCGACGGATGGAAACTCGGCTATCTGGTCGGCGGCGGCATCGAGCAGGGTTTTGCCGGCGGCCTCTCGGCCAAGGTCGAATATGACTATGTGCGCACCCCAGGCGTCGAAACGACGTCCGCCCTGGGCAAATCCAAGGCGACGATCGGCAGCCATGAACTGAAGGCCGGCATCAACTACCGGTTCTAGGGCAGGCCATGGGTTCCGTCGAACCTGTTTTGTATTTTGCTCGAACGACCTTGCGCGGCGCCCGGATGCAACGGGGCCGCGCGATTGCTTTGCCTCCATCCGCACCGTCATCGACGCGTGTCGGCAGACCGCATTTGTGTGCCAGGTCCTGCGTAATGCCGATGCAATCTTCACGTCCTAAAGCGCGTCGCATCGAAACGGATCATGCGGCCCGCTTCAGGTTTTGTTTTGTGCATGTCGTTGTCCCAAAACCGGGACCGCTTTTGGGCGACATGCATTCGGTGCCGCGGATGACCTTGATGACGGGAATCGGATATGTCCAAACGCAACGCGAACCATCTGGTGTGGATCTCCAAGGCGTTCTTCGTCGCCATCGTGCTGGCGCTGACGGGATGCGCCTCCGACATCATGAAGAACTACATCGGGCAACCGGTCGAATCGGTCATTCTGGACTACGGGCCGCCGACCGCCGTCGTTGATCTCGGCCGGGGCGAGCGGGCCTATCAATGGCGGAAAATATCCACCAATGCGGTTTCCGGAAGCTCCAGCGGCGAAGTTCGCCATACAAAACACGGAACCGTCTACGAAGAAACCGAAACGCCTGGCTATATCGAGCGCCAGGAATGCTTCTATACGTTCTATGCCCGCGCCTCGGGCGGCCGATGGTTCATCACCAATTTTCGTCAACCGAAGCTGGAATGCGAATGAATTGCCACAGCGTGCCGGCTGCCTGTGACGGAGAGTGCGCATGCGCATCCTGCTGATCGAGGACGAGCCGGAAATGGCCTCGGTGCTGAAGACCGCGCTCGAGCGCCAGGACATCATCGTCGACCATGCCGCGACACTGGCGGATGCCGAAGCCGTGGCGCGGCTCGGCCACCATGACGCGGTGGTGCTGGACCGCCGGCTGCCGGATGGCGATGGCCTCAGCCTGATCCCGCGCCTGCGGGCCTTGCATCTGGACGTGCCGGTGATCGCGTTGACGGCGCTCAGCGGGCTCGACGATCGCGTGGCGGGGCTCGACGCCGGCGCCGACGACTACATGGTCAAACCGTTCGCCACGGTGGAACTGGTCGCCAGGCTCAATGCCTTGCACCGGCGTTCGTTCACCACGCGTGCCAATCAGGTGATGGTCGGCCGCCTCACCTATGACTTCCGCCATCGAGAGGCGCTTGTCGAGGATCAGGCGCTGGAACTGCCGCGGCGCGAGCGGCTGGTGCTCGAAACGCTCATCCGCAGGCCGGGGCGGACGATCATGCGCGGGGCGCTGGAAGAAGCCGTCTATGCTCTCGACGACGAGATCGGCTCCAATGCATTGGATGCGCACATTTCGCGGCTGCGTCGCAAGCTCGACGACGTCGCTGCCGGCATCGAGATCAGGGCGATCCGCAACCTCGGTTATCTCTTGCGGGCCGCCTCGTGAAGAAGCCGCGCACGCGATCGCTGCAATGGGTGCTGGTGCGGCGGATGATCCTGCTGCAGGCGGCGACGCTTCTTGTCTTCATCGTGCTGTGCGCGGCCGCGCTGTGGATCGCCGATCCACGGCTTCTTGTCGACAACGAGGCTGCCGTCGCCGCCCTCAAGGATGCCGTCGATCGTGACGGCAACGGCAGATTGATCGTCCATGAGACCGATGGGTTGCGTTCGTTTCGTGAGGGTTTCCCCAATGTCTGGTACATCATCCGCGACAACAGCGGTCAGAGCATCCGCTTCGGCAGCATACCCGACGTCTACACCAGGAATTTTGGCGATCTGCTGGGCCAGGTCGATCACGCCACCGTCGGTTTTTCCGAAGATGATTTGAGGCCGGAGGCCTATCTCGAAAGGGTTTCGACCAAGGCTGGCACGGTTCAGATCATTGCCGCGACGCGATCGTCGCGGGAAGAGACCGACGGCCTCGAAGTCACCATTTCGGCCACCATCGACGTCGCCAAGAACCCGGACGGCAGCAGGAACTGGGAGAAGGCGCTTCCCGCTCTCGCGGCCATCATCGTCATCCTGCTGCTGCCGATCGTCCTCGTCATGGGAGCCACGACCCTGGTGACGACGCCAGCCGTCGTGCGCCGGTCGTTTGCCGGCCTCGTCGACACCGTCCAGCAGGCCGCGCGCATCCACATCGGCACCCGTGCGATGCAACTGCCGGTCAAGAATGTGCCGCAGGAGATCGCGCCGCTGGTGCATGCCTTCAACCAGACGCTGGCCCGCCTCGCCCAGGGCTATGACCGGCACAACCGCTTCCTCACCGACGCCGCGCACGAACTGCGCACGCCGATCGCCATCCTGCGCACGCGCGCCGAATTGCTGAAACAGGAACCGCAAAGCGCGCGCCTGCTGCATGACATCGAGCGCCTGTCGCATCTTGCGCAGCAGCTGCTCGACCATCAACTGCTCGACCGCCCGGCGGACCAGCGCCAGATCATCGACCTCTGCGATCTTGCCAGCCGGGTTGCTGCCGACTTCGCCCCGCTTGCCATCGAAGCAGGCTACGATCTCGCCTTCGAGCCGCCAGCCAACAAGGTCCATGTCGAGATCAACGTGCTGCAGATCGATCGGGCGCTGGCAAATCTCGTGCGCAACGCCATCGATCATGGCGGCGGTTCCGGCACGATCACCATAGCGATCGATGAAACCGGCGGCGTCGAAATCCGCGACGAAGGCCCAGGCATTCCTGCCGATGAGCACGAGAATGTTTTCGAGCCCTTCTACCGCCTGCAGCCGCAATCGCGCGGCGCGGGCCTGGGATTGAACCTTGCCCGGCAGATCGCACTGCTGCACGACGGCTCGATCCGGATAGTGGCGGGCTCCTGGCAAGGCGCCCGCCTCCGCATGGAGTTGCCGGTT
>NZ_RZPW01000358.1:0-6133 GCF_003998455.1 Mesorhizobium sp. M7A.F.Ca.CA.001.08.2.1
AAATGGCGCCAGCCATCGATCACCTGCTCGGGCGAGCCACGGCTGATGCCGAGCTGCAGGCGCCCGCCGGCGATGATGTCGGCAGCACCGGCATCCTCGGCCATGTAGAGCGGATTCTCGTAGCGCATGTCGATGACGGCGGTGCCGATCTCGATACGGCTGGTCTTGGCGCCGACCGCCGCCAGCAGCGGGAACGGCGAAGCGAGCTGGCGGGCGAAATGATGCACGCGGTAATAGGCGCCATCCGCGCCCAGCTGCTCGGCGGCGACGGCGAGGTCGATGGATTGCAAAAGCGCGTCCGAAGCCGAGCGCACTTGCGATTGCGACGAGGGCGTCCAGTGCCCGAACGACAGGAAACCGATTTTCTTCATAGTCATGCGATATAAGGATGCGCGTCAAGCTTCAATGCAAAAGAGATTTTTTGGCGCCCGGATCAAGGCTCATGCATCGCTATTCTCGAAGGCGCCAATGCCTTGTGCGATCAGGTTGGTCGCCATCACCAGCGAGACGATTGCCCCGGAATTGAAGAGGACGACCCACCATTTTCCGCCGGTCAGGAAGCCATAGCCGTCGGCGACGGCCAGTCCCCAGTCGGCCGATGGCGGCTGGATGCCGAGGCCGAGAAAGCTCAGCGTCGCGATCGAGAAGAACGCGTAGCCCAGCCTTGTGACGAGCTCGATGAGGATCGTTTCCCTGATGTTGGGCAGTATCTCCAGGAACATGATGGCGAGCGCGCCCTCGCCGCCGAGGCGCGCGGCGCTGACATAGTCGCGCTGCTTCTGCTCACGCACGGCGGCGCGAACGGTGCGCGCCACCAGCGGCGCGTAGGCGATGCCGATCACCAGGATGACGGTCAGGTTCGACGGGCCGATCGCCACCAGCGTCATGGTGACGAGAACGATGAACGGAAACGCCATCAGCGTATCGAGCAGCCGCGCGCCGATGGCATCGGTGAGGCCCTCGAAATAGCCGAGCACCAGGCCGATGATGCTGCCGGCGGCAACCCCGGCCAGCGTCGCCAGCGGCGCAACCAGCAGGATGTCGCGCGAACCGACGATGATGCGGGACAGCACATCGCGGCCGAGCTGATCGGTCCCGAACCAGTGCAGCGCATCGGGCGGCGTCAGCGTCGCCAGGAAATCCTCGGCATAGGGATCGTAGGGAACGAAGAGGTTGCCTGCTATGGCGCAAGCGACCCAGAACAAAAGCAGCAGCAATCCGACCACGACCGACGGCGGCAATCCGGCGAAAGCACTGCGAATCCGGCGCATTGTCGAAAAGCCCGCCACGGCGCGCTGCGGTGCGGGAAACTCGGCCAGATCCGTCATGGCGAGGTCCGGCGGCGTTGCCGCGGATCGAGCAGCGCCAGCAAGAGGTCGCCGGCCGCCGCCGACAGCACGAAGATGGCCGCCATCACCAATACGCCTGCCTCCAGCATCGGGAAATCACGGGCCTTGGCCGCGTTCAGGACCAGATTGCCAAGTCCCTGGATGCCGAACAACGCCTCGATCACCACCAGCCCACCCAGCATGTATCCGGTCTGCGTCGCCAGCACCGCGACGGTCGGCGTCAGCGCATTGCGCAGCACGTGCCGAAAGATGATCTCGCGCCGCTCGAGCCCTTTCAGGACGGCGGTGCGCGTGTAATCGGCGGCGATCGCCTCGATCACGCCTGCTCGCGTCATCCGGGCGATATAGCCGGAAAGGTTCAGCACCAGCGGCAGCGCCGGCAGGATCAGATAATAGCCATGCGTCCAGAAGCCCGCGCCATCGGGCGCAACGCCGGAGATCGGGAACCAGTTCAGCCACAGGCCGAAAACGATGAGCAGCATCAGGCCGGAAACGAAATCAGGCACAATGCCGAAGGAGACGCCCGCCATCACGATCAGCCGGTCGATGAGGCGGCCGGCATTGAGACCGGCGATGACGCCGGCACCAACGCCGAGCGGAACGAGGAAGAGCAAAATAATCCCGGCAAGCGCCGCGGAGCGCTTGAGGCTTTCCAGCACGAAGGGCGCCACCGGCCCGCGCATCGACAGCGAGGTGCCGAAGTCACCGGTGACCGCTTTGCTGAACCAGAGCCAATACTGGACGAGAACCGGCTGGTCGGCGCCTAGCCGCTTGTTCAGTTCCGCCACCGCTTGCGCGTCGGCAAAAGGCCCGAGCATGACACGGCCCACATCGCCGGGCAGGACCTGCCCGGCGAAGAACACCAGAATGCTGACCAGCCACAGGGTGAGGACAAGTGTGCCCACACGCGCTGACAGAATGCGACCGGTCAGCATGTCGCGATCATGCCTGGACGAAGGAAACGCGGTCGAGCAGGAGATGCGAAATCGCGGTGAAGCGCACGCCCTCGACCTTGGAGCTGACGATGCGGCTGTATTGCGAGAAGTAGCTGATGATCGCCGGCGTCTCGTCGAGCAGCAAGGTCTGGATCTTGCGGGCAACAAGGCGCTGTGCCTGCAGGTCGCGCGCCTTCGAGTAGTCAAGCAGCAGCGCGTCATAGGCCGGGTTGTTGAAATGTGCCGCGTTCCAAGCTCCCGAACTCTTTAGCGTGGCGTTGAGGAAGATGTCGGGCGTGCCGCGGTGGCCATAGTCGGTGATGCCGAGCACCGAATCCAGCCATGGCGAACTGCCAAACGTCGCCGAGCCGTAATAGGCGTCCTGCGGCAGGACATTGAGCTTGACGTCGATGCCGGCCTTCTTGGCGAAGTTCTGGATGATGACCGCATAGTCGGGAATGTCATAGGCGCGTTCCGTGGTCAGCGTCACCTCGAAGCCGTTGGGCACGCCCGCCTCGCCAAGCAGCCGCTTGGCCTCGGCAATGTCCTGCTTGCGCTGCGGCACCGATGGATCGGCCGAGGGGAAGATCGGCGCGAACGGCGTGTCGTTGCCGACGATGGCGCGGCCCTTGAGCAGGCCCTTGACCACAGCCTCTCGGTCGATCGTGAGCGCCAGCGCGCGGCGGATGCGCTTGTCGGTAAACGGCGCCTGGTCGGTCCTGAGATGCACCTGGTCGTGCGAGCTCGCCTGCACGCTCAGCAGCTTGAAGTTGGGATTGCCCTCGATCGCCAGCTCCAGCCGCGTCGTGCTCGGGATGACGTCGAGCTGGCCGGCCTGCAAAGCCAGCACCTGTGCCTGCTCGTCGTCGAAGAACTTGATCTCGATCCGGTCGGGCAGCGCCTTGTCGCCCCAGTAATTCTCATTGCGCACGAAGCTGGCGCCTTGCTTGGGGCGGAAGGATTCGAGCTTGAACGGACCGGTGCCGTTGAAAGTCTTCTCGAAATCACCGGCATAGTCGGCAGGCAGGATGACGGCATTGTAGACGTCGGAGGAGACATAGAACGGGAAGTTGCTGTTCGGACCGTCGAGATCGAAGGCGACGGTTTCGTCGTCGACCAGCTTGGCGCCGCCCTTGGACAGGATGCCCTTGTAGGCGGACAACGCCGACGAGCCGCTGGCCGGATCGACCAGCCGCTCGAAGCTCGCCACAACGTCTTTGGCGGTGACCGCGCGGCCATCGTGGAATTTTACCCCTTGCCGCAATTTGAAGGTCCAGCGGCTGGCCGTCTCGTTGGCCTCCCAGGACAGAGCCAGCTTCGGCTGCAGACCATCCTTCGGATCGTCGAGGATCAGATACTCGCCGACCTGGCTGATCACCCCGATGCTGGCCGGATCGGTGACCGAAACCGGATCGATCGCCTTGGTCGGCTGGCCGAGCCCGACGCGAACCGTGCCGCCGCCGGCAGCCGCGGCGCGCGCGCCTCCCAACCCCTGCGAGGCGGCAAAGCCGGTCAGGCCGAGCAGTGCGGCATATCTGAGGAGATCGCGGCGCTTGAGAAAGCCGCCCTGATGTTCGTCGACGGCGACATTCCAGATGTCCCCCGACAGATTGCGAACTGCGTCGATATCTCTGCGTCTGGTCATTTTGAAATCCCTGCTTTGAAATGAAGATTGAAAATCTATGCGACGGGCTCGCCGTCGAGATGGATGCGGTCGACGGCCTGCGGATAGAAGGCGATGAGGCCCTTGATCTTCGGCATTTCCTCAATGGGATCCCGGTAGCTCCAGGCGATATCAGGGCGCACCGAACCGTCGCTCAGCAGGCCGGACCAGTAAGAGGCGATGCCCTTGTAGGGACATCGCGTCGTGGTGACGGACGCCGTCAGCCGCTCCAGCCGGATGTCTTCCGCGGGCAGATAAAAACGCGTCGGCAGATGCGTCTCGAACAGCAGCACCGGGCGGTGGCTGTCGGCGATCGGCTCGCCGTCGAACCAGATCTGCAAAT
Source organism: Mesorhizobium sp. M7A.F.Ca.CA.001.08.2.1 (assembly GCF_003998455.1). Classification (NCBI taxonomy): domain Bacteria; kingdom Pseudomonadati; phylum Pseudomonadota; class Alphaproteobacteria; order Hyphomicrobiales; family Phyllobacteriaceae; genus Mesorhizobium; species Mesorhizobium sp. M7A.F.Ca.CA.001.08.2.1. The sequence goes on from NZ_RZPW01000358.1 coordinate 4,291, forward strand.
GGCTCGAGCTTTGCAGAACATCGATGCGTGCATAGGGATCGCGGGCGTGGACGAAGACTTCCTCTTCCTCCTCGAACCACTGGTCGACGGCCTTCCAGGTGAATGCAATGCGGCCGGCCAGCGGCGCCAGGTTTTCATCCGGCGGCGACACGAACGACCACGCCGCGTTGGCGCTGCGCCTGTCGCCGCTGTCGATATCCCAATAGGCGGTCTCGCCACCGACCGGATGCGGCTCGCGATGCAGCGAAGGTTTCAGCACCGATGGGTCGACCGCTGACGGCGGGAAGAAATAGATCGGCAGGAAATGGTTGGAGCGCAGCACCAGCACGTTGCGGCTGTCGGCGATGGTGCGGCCGCCGAATTTGACGCGCACACGCTTGGGGCTGTGCAGGACATTGACGAGCTGCGGCGCGGTCGCTTCGCGTGGCTGCAATCTTGGTGCGACGGTCATGATCGTTCTTCCGGTCAGGACACGGCACGCGCATTGTCGCGCTGTTCGGCGAAGCGGTTGGCGGGCCGTGCTAGGCCGAAACGGTCGCGCAGCGTTCCCGGCCCGTATTCGGTCGGGAAGACGCCGCGCCGCTGCAGCTCCGGCACCACCTGTTCGGCAAAATTCACCCAGTCTTCTGGCAGCAGCGGGAACATCAGGTTGAAGCCGTCAGCGGCACCCGAAACGAACCAGTCCTGCAACTGGTCCGCGATCTGTACCGGCGTGCCGGCAACCGTCGGCACCGAACCGCTGTTGGCGAGCTTGCGCGCGATCTCGCGCAGGCTGAGATTCTGCTTCGCCCACTGCTTGACCCGGTTGAGCGATGTGCGCCCGCCATTGAACGTGCTTTCGTCCGGCAGCGGCGGCAGCGGCCCGTCCGGCGGGAACAGCGACAGGTCCAACCCGCTCCAGCTCGACAGAAGGTCGATGCCGACCTGATCCGGCAGCAAGGTCTGCAGGTATTCCTGCTTTTCCCGGCCTTCCGCTTCGGAGGCGGCGACGATCGGCAGGATGCCGGGCAGGATCTTGAAGCTCTCCGGCCGCCTGCCGTGGCGGGCCAGCCGCTCGTTGATATCCTGACGGTATTTGATGCCATCCTCCTTGGTGCTGTAGATGGCGAAGTGCGCATCGGCCTGGGCGGTGGCGAAGTTCTTGCCATCTTCGGACGAGCCGGCCTGGACGATTAGCGGATGGCCTTGCGGCGGCCGCGAGACGTTGAGCGGCCCACGCACCTTGAAGTGCTTGCCCTTGTGATCGATGGGATGGACCTTGTCGGGGTCGGCGAAATGGCCTGACGCCTTGTCGATCAGCAGCGCCTCGTCTTCCCAGCTGTCCCACAGCGCCTTGACGATATCGAGGAATTCGGCCGCGCGCTCATAGCGGAAAGCATGTTCGATATTGCCGTCGCGGCCGAAATTGCGCGCCTCCTCATCCATGGCCGAGGTGACGACGTTCCACGACGCCCTGCCCTTGCTGATATGGTCGAGCGAGGCGAACATGCGCGCCACATTGTACGGCTCGCTGTAGGAACTCGACGCCGTGGTGATCAGGCCGATATGCTTGGTCACGCTAGCCAGCGCCGATAGCAGCGTCAGCGGTTCGAGGCGGGCATTGGCGTAATGGGCGACGCCGCTCTTGACTGAATCCCAGATCGACACGTGGTCGGCGACGAAGATGGTGTCGATCCTGGCGCGTTCGGCCGCCTGCACGAGATCGCGGTAGAATTCGAAATCCAGCACCTCCCGCCCCGGCGCCCTCGGGTGGCGCCACGACATCCGATGATCGCCCTGCGGGTTGAAGAAGAATGCGCTGAGGATCATGTGGTCTCGAGCCATGCCGGGCCTCCTTCCAGAT
>NZ_RZPW01000359.1:0-6130 GCF_003998455.1 Mesorhizobium sp. M7A.F.Ca.CA.001.08.2.1
GCCTATTCGCGCTGGCGGGGCTGGTCGCCCTGAAATATCCAGTCGCGGGTTTGGCGATCTGTTGCTGCTGCTTGGCCGTCTATCTCAGGCCGGAAGCGCCCGGGGCAGGCAAAAGCTCGGGCAAAGGCTGAATTCTCGCACCCGACGCGTTAAACGGCTTCAGCCCTTGCGCTCCTGAAGGCTGTTGCCGCCATCGACCACCAGCAGGGCGCCGTTGACATAGCTGGCGCCTTCCGAGGCCAGGAACACGACCGCGGCGGCCACCTCATCCGGTCGCCCGGCCCGCGCCGGCGGCGTATTCAGGGCGGCTTGCCGCTCCATCTCGCTCGACGACCCTGTTTCGATCCAGCCGGGAGCCACGGCATTGACGGTCACGCCGCTTTTCGCCACTTCGAGCGCCAGCGTCCGCGTCAGGCCGACCATGCCGGCCTTGGCGGCGGAATAGGCTGATGTGCCTTCGAAAGACACCAGCGGTCCGGTGACCGACGCCACATTGACGATACGCCCATAGCCCGCTTCGACCATCGCCGGCAGAAACGCCTTGGTGACGAGGAATGCCGTCTTCAGGCTGACGTCGATCCCCTGATCCCAGTCGGCCTCGGTCATGGCGAGAAACGCCTTGTCGACCGATGGCGATGCCAGCGAGCCCATGCCGGCATTGTTGACCAGGATGCCGACCGCGCCGACATCGGCCCGCAGCCGCGCGACATCGGCAGCTATGGTGAGATCGGCGACCACGGCCTTAGCGTCGATGCCTTCTGCACGGAGCTCAACGGCGCGATCGAGCACACGCCCACTGGCACCGGTGAGAAAAACGGCATGGCCGGCACGGCCGAGCTGGCGGGCAATGGCGAAACCGATGCCGTCGGCCGCTCCGGCCCCGGTGATCAAAGCGCGCTTGATGGGGGTAGAGGTCATGGTCAAATCAGGCTCCGCTGGTTGCGCCTGTCGCGGTCTTACCACGCACATTGGGGTGATGGCGCTGCGAAGATTTGCTCTGCAACATCCCGCCCCGCTTTGCGTTCTCGACGTGCGAAGACGAGCCGAACGAGGCGTGGCGATAGAGCGGGCGTGGGAAGGACGATCTTGATGCCCTAGATCCGGAAAATACCGTGTCTTCCGCAGGTGGGTGCTATGCGAGCGGGGCGAAACGGACTCAGCGTGAGCCAATCGCGCGGGTTAGATCCTCTTGTCTCAATTCCGATGTCGTAGCGCGTCGACGATCACCTTGAACGCGGGAAGATTCTGACGACGGCTCGGATAATAGAGGAAATAACCGTCGAAGAAGGGCGACCAATCATCGAGAACCTGCACCAGCAGGCCCGAGGCGATGTGCTGCTCCACGATGTTCTCGGGCACATAGGCGATGCCGTAGCGGTGCACGGCTGCGTCGATCATGGCGTAGGAATTGTTGAAGGTCAGCTGGCCGTTTACCCGGACGCGCAACGCCTGCCCATCCTTCTCGAACTCCCATGCATAAAGACCGCCGGCGGTCTCGTGACGCATATTGATGCAGACGTGGCGGATCAGGTCCTGTGGGTGCTCAGGCACACCACGCGCGGCGAAATAGTCGGGAGAAGCCACGGCCACCAAACGCCAGTCCGGACCAATTCGGACCGCGATCATGTCCTTCTCGACGCTCTCTCCCAACCGGACGCCCGCGTCGAAGCCCTCCTCGATGATGTTGCGGAACGTGCTGTCCAGGATCAGTTCGACACCGATATCGGGATAGGCGCTGAGGATCGGCTTCAGCTTGGGCCAAACCACGCTTTCAAGCGCGTGGTCGGACAGCGTCAGCCTGATCGAGCCCGAGGGTTTTTCACGAAACGCCATCAACGCGGCGATCTCATCCTCGATTTCGCCGATGCGCGGGGCGATCGTCTGTAACAGCCGCTCGCCTGCGGCGGTCGTCGCGACATTGCGCGTGGTGCGGGTCAGGAGGCGTATGCCCATTTGCGCTTCGAGCTGCTTGATCCTGTGACTGAGCGTCGACTGCGCGACGCCGAGCTTTGCCGCCGCCTTGGTGAAGCTGCGCTCCTCGGCGACGGCCTGAAACCACGTCAGTTGATTGAGGTCGGTTTTGGCCATGAGCTTCTCTCGTTTGCCATGCCGCAGCACATTATTCGATGTGGTCGATTAGTTCATGCGAATTTCGATGGCTAATCGCTTTATGGCAAAGCCACTAGTTTTGCGTTGCAACAATTCAGCAGGAGCAAACGACATGGCGATTGCCGCCGCAACCGATGCGGATAGCAAACCGGACGCCGCCTGGGGCGCGGTTCTTTCGATGGCACTGTGTGTGGCAATGCTGATCGCCTCGGAATTCATGCCGGTCAGCCTGCTCACCCCCATGGCCGAAGGATTGCGCGCAACTGAGGGACAGACCGGACAGGCGATCTCGATCGGCGGTCTTTTCGCCATAGCGGCGAGCATGGTCATCACCACTGCCGCTGGAACGCTGAACCGCAAATGGGTTCTGGTCGCGATGACGGCTTTCATGCTGTTGTCACTGGTTCTGGTTGCGGCGGCCCCGAATTTCTCCGTGCTGATGCTCGGTCGAGGCCTGTTGGGCATCTGCATCGGCGGCTTCTGGGCACTGGCCACCGCCGTCATCATGCGGCTGGTCCTGAAAGGGATGTGCCGCGCGCGCTCGCCTTGATGTATGGCGGACAGGCGATCGCTGCGGCCTTCGCCGCGCCGATCGGCAGCTATCTCGGCGCCGTGTTCGGCTGGCGCGCGGTGTTCTGGGCGCTGACGCCAATCGTCGCCATCAACCTCGTCTGGCACTTGATCGCGCTGCCGTCGTTGCCCGCGCGCCAGCGGCAGGATTTCCGGACGATGTTCGGCCTGCTGAAGCGCCCCCATTTCCTGCGCGGCCTTATTGCCTCGATGTTATCCTGGGGCTCGGCCTTCACCATGTTCACCTATCTGCGCCCCTTCCTGGAGCAGGTGACGGGCGTCAACGTGGGGACGCTCTCGATCCTGTTGCTTGTACTGGGCTGTGCGGGCTTCCTCGGAACATGGGCGGCAGGGCGTTTCGTGAGCGGCAATGTCGCACCGCTGCTGCGGTTGCCCGCGCTGCTGATGGGCGGCTGCACGCTGGGGCTCCTGCTTCTCGGCGGTTCGGTAGCCGCCGCCGGCCTCTTCCTTGCTCTCTGGGGCGCGGCGAACACCGCAATGTCTGTGATCTGGATGACGTGGATGTCCCAAAACGCGGACGATGCGCCGGAAGCCGCCGGAAGCCTGATGGTCGCAGCCATCCAGGCGTCGATCCTGCTCGGTGCCGTGGTCGGCGGGCTGCTGCTGGATGGCATGACGGTCTTCGCGACCTTCGCCGGCAGCGTGGTTCTCGCCGGCCTTGCAATCGCCCTGATCGGCAATGGCCGGCGGTTGCTGAAGCCCGGACGCCCCGCACTGACGTTCGTTCAACGAACTGCCCAATCCCAATTCATACCAACAGGAGATCGGAAATGCCCATGAATACCCCTGACACGAAAAATTCGGCAAGCGTCATCCACCGGCGCGAACTGTTGAAGTTGACCGGCGCAGGCGTCGCCGCCTTCGGTGCAGTTTCAATATCCAACCCCTTCAAAGCAAAGGCTCAGAATATGTCAAAGCAATGGGATAAGGTCTTTCCGCTCAGCGATAAGATCGATCACGAGAAGATCACATTCAAGAACCGCTACGGCATCACACTGTCGGGTGATCTCTATCTGCCGAAGGACCGGGCCGGCGGACGTCTGCCGGCGCTTGCCGTCGGCGGTCCGTTCGGCGCTGTTAAGGAACAATCCTCTGGCCTTTACGCGCAGACGATGGCCGAGCGCGGCTTCGTCGCACTGGCTTTCGATCCGTCCTACACCGGCGAAAGCGGCGGCGAGCCGCGCAATCTCGCTTCGCCGGACATCAACACCGAGGATTTCAGCGCGGCCGTCGACTATCTCGGCCTGCACGCCGCCGTCGACCGTGAGCGCATCGGCGTCATCGGCATCTGCGGCTGGGGCGGCATGGCTTTGAATGCCGTCGCCGCAGACAAGCGCGTCAAGGCCGTGGTGGCGAGCACCATGTACGACATGACCCGTGTTATGTCGAAGGGCTACAACGACAGCGTGACCCCCGAACAGCGCGCACAGACATTGGAGCAACTGGGTCGGCAGCGTTGGACGGATGCGGAAAACGGCGCGCCAGCCTATCAACCACCCTACAACGACCTGCACGGCGGCGAGGCGCAGTTCCTGGTCGACTACCATGACTATTACAGGACGCCGCGCGGCTACCATGCGCGCGCGGTCAACTCAGGCAATTCCTGGACGCAGACCACGCCGCTGTCGTTCATGAATATGCCGATCCTGACCTACATCGCTGAAATCTCGCCGCGCCCGATCCTGTTCATCCATGGCGAAAAGACCCATTCGCGCTACTTCAGCGAAACCGCCTTCGCGGCAGCGGCGGAGCCGAAGGAACTCATGATCATTCCAGGCGCCAGCCACACCGATCTTTACGACAAGGTGGACGTGATCCCGTTCGACAAGCTGACCAGCTTCTTCAACCAGCATCTCGCTGCCTGACCAGGTCGTATCGTCGAAGGGTGCGGCCGTGTGCAGGAACGATGGACATGGCCGCACCGACCGGGAGACTTTAAATGACACGCGCCGCCGTATGGCTTTCACGCCGCACCTTGCTGGCAGGTGCTGCCAGCCTCGCGCTCCCCTCTTCGGTGCGCTCTCAGACCGACGCAGCCACGGATAGGAAAGGAGCCACCATGCGCCTTAGATTCATCTTCGGGGATCAGGATTTCACGGCGACGCTGGAGGACAATCCTTCCGCGCACGATCTGGTCTCGATCCTGCCGCTGGATCTGACGATCGACGACTATTCGACCAACGAGAAGATCGCCTACCTGCCGCGCAAGCTCACCGAGGAAGGCAGCGGTCGCTTCGGCAACGAGGCGACTGGCGATCTCTGCTACTACGCCCCCTGGGGCAATCTGGCGATGTTTCATGGTCCCTACCGCTGGTCGCGCGGCCTGATCCGGCTCGGGCGACTGGACCAGGGCCCGGCGCCCCTTCTGACGCGCGGAGAACATCCGCTGCGCGTCGAAATGCTTTCCTGAACCCGGGAAGGCCGCTGCGCATGGGGACAATGCCGCGGATGCCGGAAAACCGAAGCAGGTTTCGAGTGACTGACACACGCCGACCAAGTGGCATGAGCGCCTGCTGACCTCGATCCATGATCTGATACAAATAAATGATGCTCGCCTGTCGGGAGATCGCTGTCAGATCGTCGTCGGCACCATCCACATCGCCAATCACCGCTTGGAGCTCCGCCCCGACCGCGTCAGAACTCCGCCAATCTGAAGAGCTTCGAACTCTTTACTGCCTAACGCCGCCGTTTCTACGCTTTTTCGCTCGCAGGCTATTCCCCGCTCGTCGCGTAGGCGCCAATTCGGCAGCTATATCGTCGCAGGGAAACGATGAATGGTTTTGGCGCGCCCGAAGAGATTCGAACTCCTGACCCCCAGATTCGTAGTCTGGTGCTCTATCCAGCTGAGCTACGGGCGCGCAACAGGCCATGCTTTCCATGACCCCGCGATCCGATCGTGAACGACCGGTCGCGACGAGACGTGTTCCCTAGCGACTGAATTTCCGAAAAGCAAGCCGATCCGGTAAAAGTTTTGTCGCAGGCGTGTCATCCGGCAATGACAGCTCGCTTCTCGGCGCCTCAAAACAACCAAAGCGCATCGTGTCTGGGTGGTTCAGACGATGCGCTTTCCATGCATGCCGGACTCTCAGGGCAAAAGGCCGTTTCGCGGGCGACATGTTTCTGGAAGAAAGGGGTGAGACCGAAAAGCTAGGTGTTGCCAAGCGGAAACCGGTCAAGAACCTCACGCCGGGCGGCGCAGGCCGTTGCGGGCCTGGTCGAGCCGGACCGGCTGGTCGGGGATGGTGACGGCGAATGTGGTGCGCCCGCCAATGCTCTCGACCAGCTCGACCGTGCCGCCATGCGCGCGGATCAGTTCGTGCGCGATCGCCAGGCCAAGGCCGGTGCCGCCGCTGCGCGCCGAGCCGCGAAAGGCCGCGAACAGGTTTTCGCGCGCCTTGGGCGGCAGGCCGGGGCCGGTGTCGCTGACGGC
>NZ_RZPW01000035.1:0-16980 GCF_003998455.1 Mesorhizobium sp. M7A.F.Ca.CA.001.08.2.1
ATGACGAGCTGGCCGCGCTCGAGAGAGCGGGCCTGCTGGCTGGGTGTCTTGGCGGCGGCCTCGCGGGCACTGGCGCGGCGCAGCACGGCGCGCACGCGCTCGACCAGCAGGCGCTGTGAGAAGGGTTTGCGGATGAAATCGTCGGCGCCCATCTTGAGGCCGAACAATTCGTCGATCTCGTCGTCCTTGGAGGTCAGGAAGATCACCGGCAGGTCGGACTTCTGGCGCATCCGGCGCAGCAGTTCCATGCCGTCCATGCGCGGCATCTTGATGTCGAGGATGGCAAGGTTCGGCGGGCGTGCCGCCAGGCCTTCCAGCGCCGACGCACCATCCGTGTAGGTCTCGACGCGATACCCCTCGGATTCCAGGGCGATCGACACCGATGTCAGAATGTTGCGGTCGTCATCGACAAGCGCGATTGTTGCCATTTCAAGCGGCTCCCTCATGAGCTGTCCCTTCTGTCGTAGAGAAGGGGCTTTTGCAGGACAAATTAGGTACAAAATGTGGCATAGGCCTTGTCCGCTGTCACGCGCGGCATGCCGGCGGCCACAATCCTACCTCGACATGGATGGGACGAATGTACATCGCCAATCCTTTGGGCAACCGCCAAACTTTTTGCACATATAAACGATTTAAACAACTTTCAAAATATTTAAATCGATTAATGATTTGATATCATTCGTCTTTTCTGGTTCTGACCATCTCAGCCCGCGTAGTGGGCGTGCCGGGAAGGTGCCGGCAAAGATGCGGCAAATCCAAGAGGGACACTCGATGTCGGAAGTCGGCAAACGCAATTCCGCCTGCGCGATCGATCATATCGGCCTGAAAACCACCGGCGTGGTGCGCTATAATTTCGGTGCGGCTGCCCTTTATGAGGACTCGATCCGGCGCGGCGAAGCCCGCTTGACGGCACATGGCGCGCTGGTCGCCGAAACAGGCCAGCACACCGGCCGCTCGCCCAAGGACAAGTTTGTCGTCCGCAACAGTGACACCGAACCGCACGTCTGGTGGGACAACAACAAGGCAATTTCACAAGCCCAGTTCGACACGCTGCTCGCTGATTTCCAGGCGCATGCCGCGGACAAGGATCTATACGTCCAGGACCTGATCGGCGGCGCCGATGCGGAGCTGAAGCTGCCGACCAGGGTGGTCACCGAATTTGCCTGGCACTCGCTGTTCATCCGCAATCTGCTCATTCGTCCCGATGCCGCCGAGCTCAAGCATTTCGTGCCTGACATGACGATCATCGACCTGCCGTCCTTCCGCGCCGATCCCGCCCGCCACGGCAGCCGCACCGAAACGGTGATCGCCGTGGATCTCACGCGCAAGATCGTGCTGATCGGCGGCACCTCCTATGCCGGCGAGATGAAGAAGTCGGTGTTCACCATGCTCAACTATCTGCTGCCGGCGAAAGGCGTGATGCCGATGCATTGCTCGGCCAACGAGGGTATGGCCGGCGACGCCGCCATCTTCTTCGGCCTGTCCGGCACCGGCAAGACGACACTCTCGGCCGATCCCTCGCGCACGCTGATCGGCGACGACGAGCATGGCTGGGGACCGCACGGCATCTTCAATTTCGAAGGCGGCTGCTACGCCAAGACGATCAAGCTGTCGGCGGAAGCCGAGCCGGAAATCTTCGCCACCACGCAGCGCTTCGGCACGGTGCTGGAAAACGTCGTGCTCGACGCTGATGGCGTGCCGGATTTCAACGACGGAAGGCTGACCGAAAACACACGCTGCGCCTACCCGCTGGATTTCATTCCCAACGCCAGCAAGACCGGCCGCGCCAACCATCCGAAGAACATCATCATGCTGACCGCCGATGCGTTCGGCGTGATGCCGCCGATCGCGCGGCTGACCCCGGCGCAGGCGATGTATCATTTCCTCTCCGGCTACACCGCCAAGGTGGCCGGAACCGAAAAGGGCGTGACCGAGCCCGAAGCGACGTTTTCGACCTGTTTCGGCGCACCGTTCATGCCGCGCCATCCATCGGAATACGGCAATTTGCTGCGCGAGCTGATTGCCCGCCACGGCGCCGATTGCTGGCTGGTCAACACCGGCTGGACCGGCGGCGCCTACGGCACCGGCAAGCGCATGCCGATCAAGGCGACGCGGGCCTTGCTTGCCGCCGCACTCGACGGCTCGCTCAAGACGGCCGAGTTCCGCACCGACCCTCATTTCGGTTTCGAGGTGCCGGTGGCGGTTCGAGGCGTCGACAGCGCCATTCTCGACCCGCGCTCCACCTGGGCCGACAAGGCCGGCTATGACCGGCAGGCGGCAAGGCTGGTCGGCATGTTCGCCGTCAATTTCGAGAAATTCGAAAGCCATGTCGACGCCGTGGTGCTGGGTGCGGCGCCGCGCATGCAGGAAGCCGCGGAGTAATCCGCGCCACAAGGTTCAGCTTCGTTGAAAGGCCCGGTTCGATCGGGCCTTTTCTTTTTCGATCCGCCGCGCCATGACTGCGGCATGGCGAGCGACGACAATATCTTCATATCAGGCGATGCGGTGATCCATCCGGGCGACCTGCACGAGGATTTCATCCGCTCGTCCGGCCCCGGCGGCCAGAACGTCAACAAGGTGGCGACGGCGGTGCAGTTGCGGTTCGACGCAGCCAACGCGACGGGTCTGTCGGAGCGCGTGCGCGAGCGGACGATCAAGCTTGCCGGCCAGCGTGCCACCAAGGACGGCGTCATCGTCATCGAAGCGGGCCGCTTCCGCACCCAGGAACAGAACCGGGCGGATGCGCGGGCACGGCTGACGGCATTGGTCGCCAAGGCCGCCGAGCCGCCACCGCCGCCGCGCAAGAAGACGCGGCCGTCGAAAGGTGCCGTGGAACGGCGGCTGAAGAGCAAGGCCGGGCGCGGCACGATCAAGAAGCTGCGCGGCCGGGTGGAGAACGATTGAGCACCGCGAAGCTGCAACGCGCGGGTGGCTTCCAATTCTGGGTTGCAGATGGCAAGCTGCGATCACCCACCACAGCAATGGAGACCAACGATGGGCATGTTCGATTTCGTCAAGAGTGTCGGCAAGAAACTGGGCATCGGCGGTGACGACGAAGCCGCACCCACGGCCGACACACTCAAGAAGGAGCTCGATTCGCACAAGCTCGGCACCGATGGCGTCGAGGTCGTCGTCAACGGCGATACGGCAGTGCTGAAGGGTGTGGTCAAGGACCAGTCGATCTTCGAGAAGGCGGTCATCGCCGTCGGCAACACGCTCGGCGTCTCCAAGGTGCAGGCGGACGAATTACAGGTCGCGCCAGCACCTGGCACGGCCGCCGCCCCGGCCAAGGAGCCCACCTTTTACACCGTGAAGAAGGGCGACAATCTCTGGAAGATCGCCGAGAAAAGCTACGGCAAGGGCCAAGGCGTCAAGAACACGGTCATATTCGAGGCCAACAAGCCGATGCTGACCCATCCCGACAAGATCTATCCGGGCCAGGTGCTGCGCATCCCCGACCTCGCCTGATCGGCGACTGCCAATTCGACAAGAGCGGCGGCTTTCGGGTCGCCGTTTTCATTTGATCGTGACATTTTACGGTTCCGAACCATCCAAAAGGTGATCGAATCCGTGCTCGTTCTGCCCAAAGGCGTCCGCCACATGCCGGCCTACCTGTCACGCACCGTGCAGGAAGAACTGGTCGACGAGGTGAGACGGATCGTGCAGCAGGCGCCGCTGTTCGTGCCGGCCATGCCGCGCACCGGCAAGGAGATGAGCGTGCGCATGACCAATTGCGGGCCGCTGGGCTGGGTCACCGACAAGGAGCACGGCTATCGTTACCAGCCGGCGCATCCGCTAACCGGGGCGCCTTGGCCGCCAATTCCGGATGCGCTGCTCGACCTGTGGCGCGAGGTCTCGGGCTATCCGCATCCGCCGGAAGCGTGCCTGATCAATTTCTACACGGCGGATGCGAAGATGGGCCTGCATCAGGACCGCGACGAGACCGATTTTTCGGCGCCGGTCGTCTCCGTCTCGCTCGGCGACGACTGCCTGTTCCGGGTTGGCCAGACCACGCGTGATGGCGCCACCAAGTCGTTCAGGCTGCAAAGCGGTGATGTCGTGGTGCTCGGCGGCGAGGGGCGGCTGTGCTTTCACGGCGTCGATCGGATCTATCCCTCGACCTCGGCGCTGCTGAAAAACGGTGGGCGGATCAATCTGACATTGCGACGGGTGACGAAGCCGGCCGTCACAGCTTCCTGAGCGCCACTTCCTCGATCAGGTGGTCGGCCCCCTTGCGCAGGATCAAGTCGGCGCGGGCCCGCGTCGGCAGGATGTTCTCGCGCAGATTCTTCAAATTGATGTTGGTCCACAGGCCTTCGGCGATGGCGCGCGCCGAACCCTCCGACAGCTGCGAGTAGCGGTGAAAGAAGGAGTCCGGATTGCGGAATGCGGTCTCACGCAGCCGCATGAAGCGGGAAATGTACCAGTTGTGGATCAGCTTCTCGTCGGCATCGATGTAGATGGCGAAGTCGAAGAAGTCCGACAGGAAAGGCACGATCTTGCCGTCCTGCGGCAGCTTGCCGGGCTGCAGGACATTGATGCCTTCGAAGATCAATATGTCGGGCCGGTCGATGGTGACGAACTCGCCGGGAATGACGTCATAGGTGAGGTGCGAATAGACCGGCGCGCGGACATCGGGCAGCGCCGACTTGATGCCCGACAGGAAGCGCAGCAGCGCGCCGACATCGTAACTGTCTGGAAAACCCTTGCGCTCCATCAGGTTCTCGCGGCGCAGGACCTCGTTGGGCAGCAGGAAGCCGTCGGTGGTGATGAGATCGACCTTGGGGCTCGACGGCCAGCGCGCCAAAAGCTCCTTCAGCACGCGTGCGGTGGTCGATTTGCCGACCGCGACGGAACCGGCGATGCCGATGATGAAGGGCGTCTTGACCACGTCGACCGCGTTGAAGAAGGCCTGGCGTTGCCGAAACAGCAGCTGGCTCGCTTCGACATGAGCCGACAACAGCCGCGACAGCGACAGATAGATGCGCGTGACCTCTTCGAGATCGACCGGATCGTTGAGCGACCGCAGGCGGCGGAATTCGTCCGCACTCAGCGTCAGCGGCGTGTCGGCGCGGAATTGCGACCATTGCTCGGCGGAGAAGAAGCGAAACGGGGAATACTTCTCGGTCGGCGCGAGCTGATCCATCGAGATACCTGCCCTTCCTCGCGGTCAGCCCTTGGGCCGTGACGCCTTCTCGGCGATGCCCGAACGCCGGGTGCGGCCTTCGAGCTCCTTGAGCACGTCGCTCAGCGAAACCCCCGAGAGGCCGAGAACGACGAGCCAATGATATATAAGATCGGCACTTTCCGAAACGAGGGCCTGTTTGTCGCCCTTGACGGCGGCAATCACCGTCTCGACTGCTTCCTCGCCGAGTTTCTGCGCCGCCTTGTCGATGCCGCGCGCGAACAGTTTTGCCGTCCACGATTCCCGGTCGCCGGAATGGGCGCGTTCCCTAATGGTTTCTTCAAGATCTGACAGCGAAAACTCAGCCATGGCGCCATCTATCTGCTTGTTTAGGCATGATCTTTTCCGAAAACCGGTTCCCACTTTTCGGGATCATGCTTTAGGGCCGATTATTCACAGAGTCCAGCCGCATCGGCAGCCCTGCGGCGGCCATATGCGCCTTGGCCTGCGCTATCGTGTAGGTACCGAAATGGAAGATGGACGCGGCCAGCACCGCACCGGCATGGCCGTCGCGAATGCCTTCGACCATGTGGTCGAGCGTGCCGACGCCGCCGGAAGCGATGACCGGCGCACGCACGGCGTCTGATATCGCGCGGGTCAGCGCGATGTCGTAGCCGGCCTTGGTGCCGTCGCGATCCATCGAGGTCAGCAGGATCTCGCCGGCGCCGCGATCGACCATTTTCCGCGCGAACTCGACCGCGTCGATGCCGGTCTTTTCGCGCCCGCCATGGGTGAAGATCTCCCAGCGGTCGGCCTCACCGGTGGCAGACACTTTCTTGGCGTCGATGGCGACGACGATGCACTGGTTGCCGAACTTGTCGGCGGCCTCGGCAACGAAATCCGGGTTCTTCACCGCCGCCGTGTTGATCGACACCTTGTCGGCGCCGGCCAGCAGCAGCTTCCTGATGTCGGCGACCTGGCGCACGCCGCCGCCGACGGTCAGCGGCATGAAGCATTGTTCGGCGGTGCGTGCGATGACGTCGAAGATGGTTTCGCGATTGTCCGACGAAGCAGTGATGTCGAGGAAGCAAAGCTCGTCGGCGCCGGCCGCGTCATAGGCCTTGGCCGCCTCGACCGGATCGCCGGCGTCGACGAGATCGACGAAGTTGACGCCCTTGACGACACGGCCGTTCTTGACGTCGAGACAGGGGATGACACGGGCTTTCAGCATCAGCGGCCCTCTATCGTGGCGATGAGATCGTTCAGCAACTGGCCGACCAGCGGCGGAACATCGGCCTGCGCGTCGAAAGCCGGATCGTAGGCGGAGACGGTGATGCCGACGACCGGCACCGCAAGCGCCATGGCGCAAGTGGCGTCGCGCAACTGCTCCGGGCTCGGTCCGCCCGAAGTGATATAGCGGTTGGCCTGCAACTCGCGGGGATCATGCACGTCCATGTCGAGATGCATGTGGACGCGTTTGGCGCCGGCGATCTTCAGTCTTTCGGTCGCCTGGGCCACTCCGGCGCATTCCGTCCGCACGATCGGCAATGTCTCCAGCAGCCGCTTCTCGTCCGGATCGAGATCGCGCGCGTTGACGAGCACGCAACGCGACGGATCGATCGGCCTGAAGCCGGGAATGGCCGACGCCATCGGCCTCCAGCACAGGCCAAGCACCGTCGCCAGCGCCATGCCGTCGAGAAAGCCATATGCCGATGTCTCGGGCGTGTTGAGGTCGCCATGCTGGTCGGCCCAGATGATCGCATCGGCGTCCTCGCCGGCGACCGCACCGGCTGATGTCAGGCAGTTTCCCGCAAGGACGATGGGAAACCGGCCGGCGTCACGGGCAAGGCGAACCTCGGTCGCAACCGCGTTGCAGACAGCAAAGCCGGTGGCGATCTCGCGCTCCTGGATGTCTCCGACCCTGCCGATGTCTTCCACCGTAACGTCATGGCCGGCCATGGTCAGCGCGTCGACGAGCCCGCCTGATATCAGTGCGTCCGGGCCCTGGCCCATGCCGCCATGGTAATGGCCGCTGTCGTAGGAGGCCAGGATGATGGAGATTTTCACGTCCGCGTCTCCGCCCTGCCCTGCAGGATCGCCAGGGCCTCGGCCGGATCGATGCGGCCGTCATAGAGCGCGCGCCCGGAGATCGCCCCTTCGAGCTTTTGCGCATCGGGCATGGTCATGCGCACGATGTCGGCGATCGAGGCGAGGCCGCCCGACGCGATGACCGGGATCGATACGGCATCGGCGAGATCGATGGTGGCGTCCCAGTTGATGCCGGTCAAAACGCCGTCGCGGTCGATATCGGTGTAGATGATGGCGGCGACTCCGGCGCCCTCGAATTTCCTCGCCAGTTCGACGACGCCGAGGCTCGACGCCTCGGCCCAGCCCTCGACGGCGACCTTGCCGCCCTTGGCGTCGATGCCGACGGCGACCTTGCCCGGAAACGCCTTGCAGGCCTGTCTGACCAGGTCCGGGTCACGCACCGCCACCGTGCCAAGGATGACACGGGCCAGCCCGCGATCGAGCCAGTCCTCGATCTGCGCCAGCGTGCGGATGCCGCCGCCGAGCTGCACAGGGTTCTTCGTCGCCTTGAGGATGGCGCCGACCGCCGCGCTGTTGACGCTCTGGCCCTGGAAAGCGCCGTTGAGGTCGACGACATGCAGCCATTCGAAGCCCTGTTGCTCGAAGGCCCGCGCCTGCGCTGCAGGATCATCGTTGTAGATGGTCGCGGTGGCCATGTCGCCGTGCTTCAGGCGCACGCACTGGCCGTCCTTGAGATCGATGGCGGGGAAAAGGATCATCCGTTCAGGCGCCTTCCACAATGGCGAAATGCGATGTCGAATAGAGACGTCGGAACTTCAGCGCCGCCTGGTATTCGGGCGAATGGAAGCAGGCGAGTGCGACCGCGTAGCTCTCGAACTCGATGATGACATGGCGATTGCCCGACGACCCTTCCGGGCTCGACGACTGACCGCCGCGGGTCAGGAATTTTGCGCCATATTTGTCGAAAGCCGCTTTGTTGGCGGCAATGTATAGCGGATAGTTTTCCGGATCGGTCACCTCGACCATCGCCATCCAGTAGCCCTTCTTGCTCATCGGTTTCCCCTTTGCTTGAGCATGATCTCGGGACAAACGGGACCGTTTGTCCGAGAAAACCGGGGTCCACTTTTCGGGATCATGCTCTAGGGCCTCCAGCGCAGGAAATTGGTGATCAGGGCGAGGCCCAGCGCCTGGCTCTTTTCCGGGTGGAATTGCGTGCCGACGAGATTGTCGCGGGCGACGGCCGCCGTCACCGGGCCGCCATAATCGGCGACCGCCAGCACTTCGTCCGGCTTGCGCGCATCGAGGTGGTAGGAGTGCACGAAATAGGCGTGCAGCCCGTTGGTCCCGGTGGGAATGCCGGCAAACAGTGGATGCTGGCGTTTGAGTTCGATCGTGTTCCAGCCGATCTGCGGGATCTTCAGCGCCGGATCGGAAGGCATGATCTCCTTGACGTCGCCCGATATCCAGCCGAAGCCCTCGGTAATTGTCTTTTCAAGGCCGCGCTGCGACATCAGTTGCATGCCGACGCAGATGCCGAGGAAAGGCCGGCCCTTGACGATCGCGACATCCTCGACGGCTTCCCGCATGCCTTCGACGGCCTGCAGGCCGGCCGCGCAATCGGCATAGGCGCCGACGCCGGGCAGGACGATGCGATCGGCCGTGCGCACCCGCTCGGCATCGGCCGTCAGGTCGATCTGCGCCGCGATGCCGGCTTCGCGCGCGGCGCGCTCGAAAGCCTTGGTGGCCGAGCGCAGATTGCCCGAGCCGTAGTCGATGATCGCAACCCGCATATCAGCTTCTTCCCGGAATCATGTCAGTTTCTTCCCGGTATGTGGGTCAGCCCCAGCGCAATGCCCGGCTGCGCTGGCCGCGCGAGGGCAGCATCGGGGACCATGCGCGGCGCCGGCACAACCTCATCGGCAAGCGCTTCCGCCTCCAGCGCATAGCGTGTGTCGGCATCGTCGAGCCAACCGGCTTCGACCGCGCCCCACTCGTGCCAACCACGCCGGCGAAGTGCCGCGATGCGCAGGCCTTGCCCTTCCAGGCCCACATAGAGCGAAACCAGCAACGACAGCAGCGACCCAGCCAGACCAAGGCCGAGCTTCTGGCCCAGCATCGAAAGCAGGCTCATGACGACGAAGGCAAGTGCTGCTTCGATCCACAGCCGATGCCAGGCGAACCATAGCGGCGGCACCAGGAGGCCCAGCCAGGTGAAGCCATCGCGGACAAAGGCCGTCGCATCAGCCTTTTCGCTGCGGCCTGGCGGTTCCATCACGACGTAGGTGGCCATGGCCTTATCCCTTCAACGATCCCTTGGTGGAGGGAACCGCATCCGGCTGGCGCGGATCGCGTTCGAGAGCAGCGCGCAGCGCGCGCGCCACCGCCTTGAAGCAGGTCTCGGCGATGTGATGGTTGTTGGCGCCATAGTGGTTGGTGACATGCAGCGTAATGCCGGCATTCTGCGCCAGCGCCTGGAAGAACTCGCGCACCAGTTCGGTGTCGAAGGTGCCGATCTTCGGCGACGAGAAGGAAACGTTCCAGACCAGGAAGGGACGGCCGGACACATCGATCGCGGCGCGCGTCAGCGTCTCGTCCATGGCAAGGTCGATCGAGGCATAGCGCATGATGCCGCGCCGCTCGCCGAGCGCCTTGGTCAAGGCCTGGCCGAGCGCGATGCCGGTGTCCTCGACCGTGTGGTGATCGTCGATATGCAGGTCGCCCTTGGCCCTGACCGTCATGTCGATCAGGGAATGGCGCGACAGCTGGTCCAGCATGTGGTCGAAGAAGCCGACGCCCGTAGCGATATCCGACTTGCCGGAACCGTCGACATGGATCGACACGGAGATGTCGGTTTCCTTGGTCTTACGGCTCGCTTCGGCGGAACGGGGCGGCATCACTCTATCCTTGTCCAGAGGTTCACATCGTGACCGGCTCAGAGGCTTCAAGCGCTCGCAGGCTTGAAAACGAAAGCCTTCTAGCAGCATGATCCGGCGATTGCCAGTTGCCTCTGGCAGCGGTATCGGCCTTGCCAGAGAGCGATTTGCAATCACCGGCCCCATGCATACATATGGCCGATCAAAGTTACTCGTACCGCGCCAATCGCCTTATCGGGATGGCGCTGCTCGGAGCGCCAAGAAATGTCCAATGAACTGACCATGCACGCCACGACCATCGTGACGGTGCGCAAGGGCAACAAGGTGGTGATCGCCGGCGACGGCCAGGTCAGCCTTGGCCAGACCATCATGAAGGGCAACGCCAAGAAGGTGCGCCGCATCGGCAAGGGCGGCAATGTGATTGCCGGTTTCGCCGGCGCCACCGCCGACGCCTTCACGCTTCTGGAGCGGCTCGAGGCCAAGCTCGAACAATATCCCGACCAGCTGACGCGCGCCTGCGTCGAGCTCGCCAAGGACTGGCGCACCGACCGCTATCTGCGCCGGCTGGAAGCGATGATGCTGGTGGCAGACAAGTCAGTCTCGCTGGCGCTGACCGGCACCGGCGACGTGCTCGAACCCGAATTCGGCGTCATGGCCATCGGTTCGGGCGGCAATTACGCGCTGGCCGCGGCCCGCGCGCTGATGGACAGCGACAAGGATGCCGAGGAGATCGCCCGCAAGGCGATGCAGATCGCATCCGACATCTGCGTCTACACCAACAACAATTTCGTCGTCGAAACGCTCGATGCCGCCTGAAGAGGTGGTGACCTATGATTTTCGGCCGGTGACGGAGAAAGACCTGCCGATGATCGCCGGCTGGCTTGCCCAGCCGCATGTTGCAGAGTGGTGGGACGATCCGGAGACGGAAATCGCCGGGATTAGCGATCATATCGACTCGATTTCCGTCGAGCCGCTGATCGTCGAGCTCGACGGCAAGCCGATCGCCTATCTGCAGAGCTACGACCCGCATCTGGAAGACGACCACCCCTACGCCGACCAGCCGTTCGGCACGCTCGGCATCGACGTGTCGATCGGCGTGCCGGAGCTGGTCGGGCGTGGCCATGGCTCGGCGATCGTGCGCCAATTTGTCGAACAGCTTTTCGAGGAAGGTGTTCCGCGCGTCATCATCGACCCGGATCCCGCCAATGTCAGGGCGATCCGCGCCTACGAAAAGGCCGGCTTTGTTGCCTTTGACACCAGAACATCGGAGTACGGGCCAGCCCTGATGATGGCGCGCGACGCGACGCAGGAGCCCAATTGATCAGCGCCGAAACCCTCGACAAGGCAGTCGCGAAAGGTTTGATCTCGCAGACCTTGCGCGATCAGTTGGAGGCCATGGAACGCGCGGTCGCTCTCGCCCCCGAGGCCAGGCGCGCCGATGACGAGGGTGACGAGGAAAACCTGCGGCTGGTCGGCGGCGGCAACGATCTGTTCGTCACCGTGGGAACCGTTCTGCTCAGCGCCGGCTTCTTCTTTGCCCTCACCACCTTGCTTCCAGGCCAGACATTCTGGATCGCCGGCATCCTCGCGGTTTTCGCCTGGGGGCTCGCCGAAATCGTCACGCGTCAGCACCGGATGAAACTATCGTCGTCCGTGCTTGCCCTGATTTTCATGGCCGCCATTCTGGCCGCTCTGGCGCTGCAAGTGGAGGCCAGCTTCGGCATACGCAAGCCGGAAACCATCTGGCAGCTATTGGCGTTGCGCCAGACGGCGTCCCGGGCCGGATATCTGTTCCTGGGCGGAGGAATAATCGCGGCGGCGATCTATTTCTGGCGCTTTCGCGTCCCCATCATTGCCGGGACCATCGCCATCGCCTTCACACTGCTTGCCTTCCTGCAAACGGCGATAATCCTGTATGACAGTGTGACAACCGCCGCGATTGCGCCGCCGCGCCTCGAGGACGTTCCCGAATTGCTTCGCGCGGCCCTTTACATGCCGCTGATCTGCGGCCTGATCGTGTTCGCAACGGGTGTCGCTTTTGACATTTACGACAGGGATCGACGCAAGATCTGGTCCGATTGCGCTTTCTGGCTGCATGTCGTCTCGGCGCCGATGCTGGTGCATCCGCTCTTTATCATGGCAACCGGCCAAAACGTCGTATTCGGACATATCGCGCCGGATGCCAATGCAACCATCATGCTGACGATTCTGATCCTTGGCTTCCTCTATGTCGCGCTGGCCATAGACCGCCGTTCGCTTCTGGTTCCTACATTGGCTTACTTCGGCTCGCTGGGCATCTATTATCTGGTGAATTCCGCCTCCGATTCGACGGGCATCCCGCCTTTTGCCTTGATCCTGGTCGTTGTTGGCGCGCTGATTATCCTGTTCGGGGCCGGCTGGCAGCGTATCCGGCGGATTGTGGTCAACCCCACCTTGCCGGCAGCCGTGATCCGCCGGCTACCGCCGCTGAAGGCGTGACAGGACTTTGTGATGGTCGAGACGGCGACGCGAAACGAGGGGGAATGAACCGATGACGACACCGGCCACGGAAAACAGCTATTCGGCCTACGAAGACAGCTGGCGGATGGGGCTTCTGCTGGTGCTTGCCCTGGTCATCTTCCAGGCCGGGGCGCTCTACGGCATGGGGCGGACGCCGATCTGCACCTGCGGCTACGTCAAGCTCTGGCATGGCGTGGTGAACAGTTCGGAGAATTCCCAGCACATTTCGGACTGGTACACGTTCTCGCACATCATCCACGGCTTCCTGTTCTATGCGCTGGCGCGGTTCCTGTTCCCGCGTTCGCCGATCGGCCTGAGGCTGGCGTTCGCCGTCTTCATCGAGGGCGGCTGGGAGCTGCTGGAAAACAGCCCGTTCATCATCGACCGCTACCGCGCCGGCACCATTTCGCTCGATTACTATGGCGACAGCATCATCAATTCGGTGTCGGACACACTGGCCATGGTGCTGGGATTTGTGATGGCGCGAAGGCTACCTATATGGGTGATCGTCAGCCTCGCCATCATCTTCGAACTCGGCACCGGCTACCTCATCCGGGACAATCTGACACTCAACGTGATCATGCTGCTGCATCCGTTCGAGGCCATCAAGCAGTGGCAAAGTGGAATTTAGTGATATGAGCACATTTTCTCCCCGCGAAATCGTTTCGGAACTCGACCGCTTCATCATCGGCCAGAAGGACGCCAAGCGCGCCGTGGCCATTGCCTTGCGCAACCGCTGGCGCCGCCAGCAGCTGGAAGGCCAGATGCGCGAAGAGGTGATGCCCAAGAACATCCTGATGATCGGGCCGACCGGCGTCGGCAAGACGGAAATCTCGCGCCGCCTGGCGCGGCTGGCCGGTGCGCCTTTCGTCAAGGTCGAGGCGACCAAGTTCACCGAAGTCGGCTATGTCGGCCGCGATGTCGAGCAGATCATCCGCGACCTGGTTGAGATCGCCATCGGCCTGGTGCGCGAGAAGATGCGTGAGGACGTCAAGGCGCGCGCCCACGTCAACGCCGAGGAACGTGTGCTGGAAGCACTGGTCGGCAAGACGGCGAGCCCGGCCACCCGCGACAGTTTCCGCAAGAAGCTGCGCGACGGCGAGCTCGACGACAAGGAAATCGAGGTCGAGGTTGCCGACACCGGCAGCGGCGGCATGCCCGGATTTGAAATCCCCGGCATGCCGGGCGCCAATATCGGCGTGCTGAACATCAACGACATGCTGTCGAAGGCGATGGGCGGCAAGAAAACCAAGATGCGCAAGACGACGGTGAAGGAGTCCTACGACCTGCTGGTCAATGACGAGTCCGACAAGCTGCTCGATCAGGACGAGGTGGTGCGCCGGGCGCTCGATGCCGCGGAAAACGACGGCATCGTCTTCCTCGACGAGATCGACAAGATCGCGGCGAGATCGGACATTTCCGGCGGGCCCTCGCGCGAAGGCGTGCAGCGCGACCTGCTGCCGCTGGTCGAAGGCACCACGGTGGCGACCAAATACGGACCGTTGAAGACGGATCACATCCTGTTCATCGCCTCCGGCGCCTTCCACGTCTCGAAGCCGTCCGACCTGTTGCCGGAATTACAGGGCCGCCTGCCGATCCGCGTCGAACTGCGGGCGCTGGAGAAGGACGATTTCGTGCGCATCCTGACCGAGACCGAGGCCAGCCTGATCAAGCAGTATATCGCGCTGATGAAGACCGAGGGCGTCGAGTTGACCTTCACCGAAGACGCCATCGATTCGCTCGCCGGCATCGCCGTCGATCTCAACGCCAGCGTCGAGAACATAGGCGCCAGGCGCCTGCAGACGGTGATGGAGCGGGTGCTGGACGAAATCTCCTACGATGCGCCCGACCGCAACGGAACGAGCGTCACTATCGACGCCGCCTATGTCGAAAAGCATGTCGGCGATCTGTCCAGGAATACCGACCTGTCGCGGTTCATCCTTTAAACGACGGCGCCGAAACGTTCCGGCGCCGGTCCAGGCAACATTTTCCGGCAAGCAAAATCATGTGTGGCCAGATGGTACCATCTGGCCACCTTTCGTCCTGCCGGGTGAAGGGGCGCTCTCGACTCGACCAAGAGCTTTACCTAGTTTGCGCGGCAATTCTCGATCTCTTGGTTGACGCAATTCCGGAAAACCGTTTCACACTTTTCCTGGAATTGCTTGGGCGGCGGGTGCATGAAAAAACTGATCCTGGTCATTCTCGGCTTGACGCTGGCGGCGACGCTGTTCGCCGCCGAGGCAGCGACATTGGTGCCGCCGGGAAATCGCAATGCCGTGCAGCCCGACATTCCCGGCGCCTCCAGCCGGCGCACGCAGGCCACCAACACCAGCTTCCAGGCGAAGTACCGCAAGGTCTATGCCCTGCTGCAGAACGACGCCGAATTGCGCGCCAAGATCAGGAAGGCGGCGGCCGCCTACGGCATCGATCCCCTGCACATCGTCGGCGCCATCGTCGGCGAGCACACCTACAATGTCGATGCTTATGACCGGCTGCAGACCTACTATGTCAAGGCGATCTCCTATCTCTCCAGCAAGCTGTCCTTCGCCTATGACGGCGAGGACATCACCGACTTCGTGCAGCGGCCGGAATTCAAGAAATGCGCGGGGATGTCCGACAGCTACGATCTGTGGGAATGCCGCGAACAGGTGTGGAACCGTTCGTTTCGCGGCAAGTCGGTCGGCGGGACCAGCTTTCCCGACGACCGCTTCGGCGCCACCTTCTTCCAGCCTTATTATGCCGGCCAGACCTTCGGCCTCGGCCAGCTCAATCCGCTGACCGCCCTGCAGATCAGCGATCTGGTGCACAAGGTTTCGGGCCTGCCCAAGCTCGACGTCGGCGATCCCAATTCGGTCTACAAGACCATCATGGATCCCGACCTGACGCTGCCCTACGTCGCCGCGACGATCAGGAAATCGATCGATGCCTATAAAAGCATTGCCGGCTTCGACATTTCGGGCAATCCCGGGCTGACCGCCACGCTCTACAATGTCGGCAATCCGGAGCAGCGCGCTTATGCCCTGAAGGCGGAGAACGACAGGCGCCGCGCCGCCGGTGAGCCCGAAAAGCTGCCGGAAGAGAATTATTATGGTTGGCTGGTGAACGACAAACTGCCGGAGCTGAAGGCGCTGTTTTAGGGCTGAGGTTCAGAGCCTTTACCTCCGCCTTGTAGTAGGTCGGACCGAAGGTTAGGGGCGGTGCCGCACTCCCATCCCGCAGCTGCGCAGCGGCCCCCAAAAAGGGGGAGCGTAGGCTCAGGCGGCCAACAACGACTTCAGCTTCACATCCTGTGATCCCAGCGCTTCCGGCGCCGGCTTGGCCCGCTTGGCGATCAGCATTTCGGCCAGCCTGATGTCGCGGGCGACCGCGTTGCCGGGGCCGATGCCGCTCGCCGCGACCAGCCTGCCGTCTTCAGCCAAATGGAAGAGGATGAAGGCGCCGTCGCCGAGATCGCGGCGCACGATGTTTTTGCCCTCGTCGGAGAGCCCGGCGATCTGCAGGGACAGACCATATTGATCCGACCAGAACCACGGCACCGCCGCATGCGCCTCGCCGGCGCCGAGCATGTTCCTGGCCGCCAGCGCGCCCTGTTCCTGGGCGTTTCGCCAGGCTTCCAGCCGCACCCGGCGGCCGCCATAGACGGCGAGCGGAAACGAGCAGCAATCGCCGGCGGCAAAGATGTCGGGATCGCTGCTGCGCAGCTCGGCATCGACTGCAATGCCATTGTCGATCGTCAGCCCCGCTTCGGCCGCAAGCCCGGTCACCGGCACGGCGCCGATGCCGATGATCGCGAGGTCGGCTGATATCTCCCGTCCGCCGGCAAGGGTGACGCGCACCTCGTTGCCATCGTCGGCGATGGACGCGATGCCGTCGCCGCACAGGATGTCGGCGCCCTCGGCGACATGCGCCTCATGGATGATTTCCGCGATCTCCGCCGGCACGCCGCGCATCAGGATGCGAGGCTGCGCCTCGATGACGGTGACCGCGGCACCGAGCTTGCGGGCCGCGGCGGCGAGTTCGAGGCCGATAAAGCCGCCGCCGATGATGGCGATACGGTTGCCGGGGGTGAGATGCGCGCGAATGGCGAGCGCATCAGCGAAGGTTCTGAGATAGACGCAGCGCGGACCCAGGCCCGGCATCGGCAGCTTGCGCGGCGTCGAACCGGTTGCCAGCAGGAGCTTTTCGTAAGGCAGGACCGATCCGTCCGACAGGCGCACAGTATGCGCCGTGCGGTCGATCGCGACGGCCTGGACGGAATGGACATGCCGGATCGACTTCTCGGCCAGAATTGCGTCGCTGGCGATCGCCTTGATCCCGGGCGCATCGCTGGCCATCGCCTCCTTGGACAGAGGCGGGCGCTCATAGGGCAGATGCGGCTCGTCGCCGACCAGCGTCACCGGCCCCTGATAATCGAGGGCGCGCAGCGCCAATGCC
>NZ_RZPW01000360.1:0-6128 GCF_003998455.1 Mesorhizobium sp. M7A.F.Ca.CA.001.08.2.1
ATGGTGGAACGGATAGTCCTTGCCGAAGCGCACGACATGTCGTCCCGCCGCGTCCGTGACCACATAATTCGCGTTGCTCAGACCGCCGGGCAGCGGTGCGATCTCGATGCCACCGGTCCAGCAGGGCAGGGCGCGGATGCGATCTTCGGCGGTCACGGAATCATCCCTGGTTTGCTGGGCTTCGACAAGGCGCCGTGAACAGCGCAACGACGGCGGGGAGAAACGTAAATAATCTCGTCGGTGCGGGACGCCAGGATCGGTATCCCGCACCGCACCGACGAGCCCCTTGGCCAGGTTTTTGAGCCCGGCATCCGCCCCCGCGGATCTGAAAATTCCTTGTACAGGCACGTTCCAAACGGCCTGATCGCTGAGTTGCGGCTCTGCCCCCAGTCGCAGATCTGGAGCCTGTTGATGTCTTTGATTTCACGCCAGGGTTTCCCGCTTGTCAATGAAAAGCTGTGACTTTTTTTGGGTATTTTGCCTGAAAGCATAAGGTAGTTGCTTTAAAAGCAATTGAATTACCTTAGAATCGGTCAAGAGCATCAGTTCGGGAAACCAGATGGCCCAGTCCAAACGACACGGCGAGATCCTGCGGCTCCTGCAGGAAGAGGGCACCGTCACCATCGCCAGTCTGGCCGACCGGCTGGGCGTGTCGCTCGAGACGGTGCGCCGCGACGTCAAGCCGCTGACCGGTGATGGCTCTGTCCTCAAGATGCATGGCGCCATCGGCCTGCCGTCAATGATCGGCGAAGCGCCGTTCGAGCGGCGCATGCGTGAGAACGCCGACGCCAAGCGCGTCATTGCCCGCATGGTTGCCGCCACCATCCGCGACGGGGAATCCATCATGCTCGACACCGGAACGACGACCTCGTTCCTTGCGCGTGAACTGCTCGGCCACCGGCGCCTGACGGTCGTCACCAATTCCTCGGACATCGCCCGCACGCTGGCCACCATCAACGGCAACAAGGTCTATATGGCCGGCGGCGAGCTGCGCAGCGATTCCGGCGCTGCTTTCGGCGCCTCGGCGATCGATTTTGTCAGTCGCTTCTCGGTCAGTCACGCCATCATTTCCACCGGGGGCGTCGACGCGGTGATGGGCGTCATGGATTTTGATCTGGATGAGGCCGAGTTCGCCCGCATGGTGCTGTCGCGCGGCCAGCGGTCCCTCGTCATCACCGATCACTCGAAATTCGGCCGTCTTGGTCTGGTCCAGGTCTGCGGCTTCGACAGCTTTTCCGAACTCGCCACCGACCGCTCGCCGCCGCACGACCTGGCCGCCGCCCTTGCGCAGGCCGGCGCCCGGCTCAGCATCGCCGGCGCGGAAGCCGGGTTCTAGCCGAAGACCAGCGATTGGTGGGCGCAGACGCCCGCAAAGGTGCCACCCGATACTGCAAAGGCGATGTTGTGCATCGAACGTGCCGCGTCGCCGGCGGCGTAGACGCCGGGCACGGTCGTCTGCTGCCTGTCGTCGACTGATATCACCGTGCCGAGGAGGCCTTCGGTGAAGCCGCAGCCGAGCTGTTCGGCCAGCGGGCTGGCCATGATATTGCGCGGAGCGGTGAACATCGCCCTGACGCCGGCCTTTCTGCCGTCGTCGAGGTGGACGATCAATCCGCCGGAGCCGTCTTCCTCTAGCTCGGCAACGCTGGTGGGCTCAAACCGCACCTTTCGGCTCTCCAGCGCGCGCATCTGCTCTGTGTCAGGTTCGAACAGGCCATTGCCGAACAGCGTGACATCGCCCCAATCGGTGATCAGCTGTGCCTGATGCATGGACATCGGACCGGTTGCGAGCACGCCGAGCGGCCCGCCGGAAACTTCGTAGCCGTGGCAATAGGGGCAGTGCAGCACGCTCTTTCCCCAGAGCTCGGCAAGCCCGGCAACCTCCGGCAGGATATCGCGCACCCCAGTGGCCAGTACCAGCCGTGCCGCGCCGAATGTCTCGCCACCCTCGGTGGTGATTTCGAACTCGCTGCTGCCAGCGGCAAGGGCCTTGTCGGCGCGCCCGTCGACAACCCTGGCTGTCGGATAGGCCAGTAGTTGGCGCCTTGCGTCATCCAGGATTGCGCCGGGCGCGCGCCCGTCATGTCCGAGGAAGCCGTGCGAATGCTCGGCAAAGCGGTTGCGCGGCCGCCCGGCGTCGATCACCAGCACCTTGCGTCCTGCCCGCGCCACTTGGATGGCGGCGGACAGGCCGGCAAAGCTGCCGCCGATGACGGCAAGATCATACTGCATGGCTGGAGACTCCAATGAGGTCAAAACGGCGGCGGAAATCGGCGGTCAGGTCAGCCAGCGTGATGCGGCTCAGCTTCTCCGCCAGCAGCCTTTCGGCGGCGATGCGAAAATCGTCGAGCACGGCGATCACCGCCTGCTCGACGAGGCAGCCGGGGCTTTCCGGCTCGGTGCTGAACGGCAGCAGCGTCTCGCCAAGGGCGACGCTGATCTCGGCCAGGGATATTTTCTCGGGCGCCCGCCCGAGCAGCCAGCCGCCACCGTGCCCGCGCGACGAGGTGACGATGCCGGCGTCGCGCAAGCCTGCGATGGTGCGGCGGACCACCACCGGATTGGTGTGGATGAAGGTGGCAAGCTGCTCGGAGGTCAGCGCCTGTTCGGGCTTCTCGGCCATGTGGACGAGAATGTGCAGGGTAGAGGACAGTCGGCTGTTGCGCTTCATGTAACTTAGTTAGTTACGATTGGTGTCGATGTCAAACACGTCTCGTCCGCGCCGAGGCGCAATGTCCACGCAATCCATTCGCGGCAAACAGAACCAGTCGGTGCGCGATTCGCCTCGTATGCCGGCGCCAAGGCGTCGGACCCGACATATGCAACGGATTTCGGGTCCGACGCTGACTGCAGCAAACGCCACGCCGACCGATCGAAGCGTTGGATCCAGGATGAAGGTTGCCTGATGCTTTGTCTTTTCTCCAGAGATGGACCGTGGCACCGTTTGGTGTCGGCGTCACCATGTCGCTTCGCATGACGGGGCCGCTGGCAGCCATCCTCGGCTTCGGTCTGTTGGGCGTTTTCTGCCTCGCCTTCACCGAAAAGATCCTGCCAATTCCGCCCTCGCATGTGCTGCTGCTGTTCCTCGGCATGACGGCGGCGCCGGATGCTTCGACGCTGGCGATCCTGCTGATGGTGACGACGCTTGCGTCCGCCAGCGGCTGCCTTGTCTGGTATGCGGTCGGCCGCCGGGTTGGACCTGACCGTGCCGACAGGCTGGTCGAGCGTTTCGGCAAGTACGTGTTCCTGCGCCACGCGACCTACCGCAGGCTCGGCCAGGCCTATCGGCGCAATCACGTCCGGGTGTCCTTGCTGGCGCAGTTCATCCCGACTGTGCGCAATTACCTGCCGATCGCCGCCGGCGCACTCTGCCTGCCCGCTTTGCCCTTCGCGGCCGCGACGCTGCTCGGCGCCACGTTCTGGAACGCGGGCTTTCTCACCACCGGCTATCTGCTGCGCGGCAGCGGCCGGGACTCCTTCACGGTGGGCCTGCGCATCATTGTCATCGTCGTGGCTCTGGAGACGGCATTCATGCTTGCGCTGCGCTATGGCCCCGCATGCCGGCGGCGCATCAAGTTGGCGCTCGGTTGAGCGCCAGCTCTCAGGTCATGGGATAAGCTCTGCAGTCGGCTTTCCTTCGTTCGGCCGCCGGTGTTTAGTCCGGACCATGGCTTTCACCATCCGCCAGCTGCAGTTCTTCATCGCCGTTGCCGAGCAAGGCACGGTCTCGGGCGCCGCCCAGAACCTCTCCATCTCGCAATCGTCGGTCACCGAAGCGATCAAGGAACTCGAAAGCGATCTCGGCGTCGAACTGTTCGAACGCCACCCGCGCGGCCTCAACATCACCCACAAGGGTCACCAGTTCCTGCGCCATGCGACGAAAATCCTCGCCGATGTTTCCGACGCGCGCCGCTCTTTCTCCGGCGAGCAGGCGGTGGCGGCCGGCCGGCTGCAGCTCGGCGTCACCTCGCTGGTCGCCGGCTATGTGCTGTCGGATCTGCTCGCCCGCTACCGCCGTGCCTATCCGGGCGTCGAGGTCTCTGCCATCGAGGACAATGGCGATTATCTCGAACACCTCCTGATCGGCGGCAAGCTCGACATTGCCGTCATGGTCACCTCCAATTTGCGCGACCGCACCGCGTTGCAGTCGGAAATCCTCGAAGTCTCGGCCTATCGGCTGTGGCTGCCGCTCGGTCATCCGCTCGTCGGCGCCGACATCATCAGCATTGGCGACATTGCCTCCGAAACGCTGATCATGCTGACCGTCGACGAGATCGAGGAGAATACCGGCAAGCTGCTGACGGCGATCGGCGCCAAGCCGCATGTCGCCTTCCGCACCCGTTCCGTGGAGGCCGTGCGCAGTCTGGTCGCCACCGGTGCCGGCGTGGCGCTGCTGCCCGATCTCGTCTACCGGCCCTGGTCGCTGGAAGGCGACCGCATCGAATCGCGCGATATTTCCGGCTCCTTGCCGGTGGTCCAGGTCGGCATGGTCTGGCGGCGCGGCTCCGGTCTGCCGCAGGCCGCGCGCGATTTCATCGGTCTTGCCCAGTCGCAACGGACGGTCCGCCAGCGTCCCTGAGAGGCCGGCTGCACATCTATCGGAAAAACCGATATCGCCCTTCTGATAAATGAATTTGCGAAACCGGAATTTTCAAAGCACTTTCGGTTCAGGGACCAAAGCCGCCATCAGAGCGGCATCAAGCCCAACGGACGAACTGACAGTTTTCAGTCCGCGCGTGACCCCTAACGAAGACCGAAACCGGCTTTCAGGGTCAGGCGCCTAAATGGGAGATCGACAATGAATTCATTCCTGAAGTCATGCACTGCTCTGACGGTCGCGCTGACCTTTTCCGGTCAGGCCGTCGCCCAGGTCAAGGAACTTGGCAAGGGCGAAGGCCAGGTCAACATCGTTGCCTGGCCGGGCTACATCGAGCGCGGCGAAACCGACAAGGGCTATGACTGGGTGACCTCCTTCGAGAAGGAAACCGGCTGCAAGGTCAACGTCAAGACCGCCAA
Source organism: Mesorhizobium sp. M7A.F.Ca.CA.001.08.2.1 (assembly GCF_003998455.1). Classification (NCBI taxonomy): domain Bacteria; kingdom Pseudomonadati; phylum Pseudomonadota; class Alphaproteobacteria; order Hyphomicrobiales; family Phyllobacteriaceae; genus Mesorhizobium; species Mesorhizobium sp. M7A.F.Ca.CA.001.08.2.1. The sequence continues at coordinate 5,017 of NZ_RZPW01000360.1, forward strand.
CACCTCCGACGAGATGGTCTCGCTGATGAATGAGGGCGGCTTCGACCTCGTCACCGCTTCGGGCGATGCCTCGTTGCGCCTCGTTGCCGGCAAGCGCGTGCAGCCGATCAACACCGATCTCATCCCGAGCTGGAAGACGGTCGACGAGCGCCTCAAGGACGCGCCGTGGTTCACCGTTGGCGGCGCCCACTACGGCGTTCCCTACCAGTGGGGTCCCAACGTCCTGATGTACAACACCGACGTGTTCAAGGACGCTCCCAAGAGCTGGAACATCGTCTTTGAGGAAATGAAGCTGCCGGACGGCAAGTCCAACAAGGGCCGCGTCCAGGCCTATGACGGGCCGATCCACATTGCGGATGCGGCCAACTATCTGATGTTCCACAAACCGGAACTCGGCATCAAGGATCCCTATGAACTGAACGAGGACCAGTACAAGGCGGCGCTCGAATTGCTGCGCGTCCAACGCACACTGGTTGGCCGCTATTGGCACGACGCCGCCATCCAGGTCGACGATTTCCAAAACGAAGGCGTCGTCGCTTCCGGCTCGTGGCCGTATCAGGTCAACACGCTGGTCGCCGCCAAGAAGCCGGTCGCTTCCACCATCCCGGAGGAGGGCGCCACTGGTTGGGCCGACACCACCATGATGGAGGCCGACGCCGCCAACCCCAACTGTGCCTATATGTGGATGGAACATTCGCTGTCGCCGAAGGTGCAGGGCGATGTCTCAGCCTGGTTCGGCTCACTGCCCGTCGTGCCCGCCGCCTGCAAGGGCAATGAGCTTTTGACCGACGAGGGTTGCAAGACCAACGGCTACGAGAACTTCGACAAGATCAAGTTCTGGAAGACGCCGGTGTCGAAATGCGCCACCCAGAACGATCAGTGCGTGCCCTACTACCGCTGGGTGTCGGACTATATCGGCGTCATCGGCGGACGATGAGCATCCTTACCCTCCCCCTTGTGGGGAGGGTCGACGCATAGCGTCGGGGCGGGGTCTGCTCGGGGTTTTTCGAGACACCCCCACCCGCGGCTTCGTCGCGACCTCCCCAAGGGGGAGGTGGGACGTCGCGCGACATCAACACATCAAACCGGCAACGGACTGACATCTCATGACC
>NZ_RZPW01000361.1:0-6128 GCF_003998455.1 Mesorhizobium sp. M7A.F.Ca.CA.001.08.2.1
GCGTGAAGCCGCCGCCCTGCCCCCCTTCTACCTGCTCGCCGATCCGGCGCTGATCGCCTCCCGGGCGCGCCTGCTCGGCCTCTCGCTGCCGATCGCCGAAGCCACCCCGGCACAAGCGGCGCAGGTCTTTGCCCGCGCCTTGCCGATCGTTCCGCTGGCTGCAGGCTGCATCGACAGCCCCGGCCAGCCGGATCCGGCCAATGCGGCCGCCACGATCGAGGCCATCGACCGCGCCGTCGCCGATTGCCTTGCCGGCGAAGCCTCGGCCGTGGTCACCTGCCCCATCGCCAAGAAGCCGCTCTACGATGCCGGCTTTCGCTTTCCCGGCCACACCGAATATCTGGCGCATCTGGCGGCTCGGCACAGCGGCGTCGAGGCGATGCCGGTGATGATGCTGGCAGGACCCGACCTGCGCACCGTTCCCGTCACCATCCACATAGCGCTGGCCGAGGTGCCGAAGGCACTGACCACCGAACTGATCGTCGCCACCGCGCGCATCACCGCTGCCGACCTTGCCGGCCGCTTCGGCATCGCCAGGCCACGGCTGGCGATTGCCGGGCTCAATCCACATGCCGGCGAAGGCGGCGCCATGGGCCTCGAGGACGAGCGGATCGTGCGCCCGGCGGTCGACATCCTGCGCGCCGAAGGCATCGACGCTTTCGGCCCTTTGCCGGCCGACACGTTGTTCCATGTCCGGGCGCGGGCTGGTTACGACGCGGCCCTTTGCATGTATCACGACCAGGCGCTTATCCCGGCCAAGGCGCTGGCTTTCGACGAGGCGGTCAATGTCACGCTCGGCCTGCCCTTCATCCGCACCTCGCCCGACCACGGCACGGCCTTCGACATCGCCGGCAAGGGTGTGGCGCGGCCCGACAGCCTGATAGCGGCGCTGAAGCTTGCCCGGCGGCTGGCCGACACGAACACCAAGGCGGTTGCCGCATGAGATCTCGGGCATGAGCATCGACGGGCTGCCGCCGTTGCGCGAGGTGATCGAGCGTCATGGGCTGCAGGCGAAGAAGGCGCTCGGCCAGAATTTCCTGCTCGACCTCAACCTCACCGGCAAGATCGCCCGCACCGCCGGCGACTTGTCCGATGCAACCGTCATCGAGGTCGGCCCCGGTCCCGGCGGGCTGACCCGCGCCTTGCTTGCCAACGGAGCGCGCCAGGTGATCGCCATAGAGCGCGACGAACGTTGCCTGGCTGCTCTTGCCGAAGTGTCCGACCACTATCCCGGCCGGCTGGAGGTTGTTTCGGGCGATGCGCTGAAGACGGATTTCACGGGCCTTGCCGGTCGAGCGACCGGCAATGGCGGCCCGGTCAAGATCGTGGCCAACCTGCCCTACAACATCGGCACGGAGCTGCTGGTGCGCTGGTTGACCGTCAGCGACTGGCCGCCTTTCTACACCTCGATGACTTTGATGTTCCAGCGCGAGGTGGCCGAGCGCATCGTCGCTCCCGCCGGCAGCGACAGCTATGGCCGGCTGGGGGTCCTTGCCGGCTGGCGGACGGAGGCGAGGATCGCCTTCGACGTACCGCCACAGGCATTCACGCCGCCGCCAAAGGTCACCTCCTCGGTGGTGCATCTGGTGCCGCGCCTGACGCCCCTGCCCACCGAGGTGAAGAAACTCGGCCGCGTCACAGAAGCCGCCTTCGGCCAACGTCGCAAGATGCTGCGGCAGAGCGTGAAGAGCCTCGGCGGCGAGGCCCTGCTCGACCGCGCCGGCATCGATCCGACACGCCGCGCCGAGACGCTCAGCGTCGAGGAGTTTGTAAGGTTGACAAACGCGGTGTAAGAAGCTGCCGGTCTGCCCCCTCGTGGGGGAGATTGGCGCTTCACCGCCTCAGCCCGTCTTCTCGTCCAACAGTCCCGAGACGAAATCGAACAGGCCTGGCCGGCGGTCGCGTCTCAGCCGCTCGGCGACGACGATGCCGCGCACTTCGGCGAAGGCGCGGTCGAGGTCGTCATTGACGATGACGAAATCATATTCCTTCCAGTGCTCGATCTCGTTGCGGGCGTTTTTCAACCGCGTTTCGATCACCGCTTCCTGGTCTTCGGCGCGGCGCTTCAGCCGTGCCTTCAACTCCTTCATCGACGGCGGCAGGATGAAGATCGAGACGATGTCGGCGCGCATCTTCTCCTTGAGCTGCTGGGCGCCCTGCCAGTCGATGTCGAACAGCATGTCGCGCCCTTCAGACAGCGCCAGTTCGGCAGGCTCGCGCGGTGTCGCATAGCAATTGCCATGCACCTCGGCCCACTCCAGCAGCGCGTCTGAATCACGAAGCCGCTCGAATTCGCGCATCGTCCGGAAATGATAGTGGACGCCTTCGATCTCGCTGCCGCGGCGCGGCCTGGTGGTGACCGAGACCGACAGTTCGAGGCTGGAATCGCTTTCCAGAAGATTGCGCGCGATCGTCGACTTGCCGGCGCCGGACGGCGACGACAGGACGAGCATCAGGCCCCGGCGGCGAATGCGGGACCCCAAATCCTTGGCAACCATCGGCTACTCCAGATTCTGGATCTGTTCACGAAACTGGTCGACCACCGCCTTCAGGTCCAGCCCGATCGCGGTGATGGCGGCGGCATTCGACTTGGAACACAGCGTATTCGATTCGCGGTTAAATTCCTGTGCCAGAAAATCGAGCTTGCGACCGACCGCGCCGCCGCCCACCAGCAGTGCCCGGCCGGATGCGACATGCGTTTTCAGCCGGTCGATCTCTTCGCGAATATCGGCCTTGGTGGCCAGGAACGCGGCCTCCATGTGCAGTCGGGTGGCATCCAAATTGGCGGAAGCGTCCATCAGCAGCCTGACCTGCTCGGCGATGCGTTCCCGGATCACCGCGGTCTCGCGGGATGGATCCACTTCTGCCCGCAGCGTCAGCGCCTCGATTGTGTCGATATGACCCGACAGCAGCAAAGCCAGCGCGGCCCCTTCGCCCTGCCGTGCCTGTTCAAGCCCGTTCAAGGCCACTTCGAGCGCGGCCATGATCGCGGCATCGAGCGCGGCCCTCGCCTCCTCGGTTTCGACAGTTTCGGGAATGTCGAGCACGCCGCGCAGCGACAGCAGTCCATCCGAGGTCGCCGCAGCAACGCCGAACTGCTCCTGCAGCCGCTTGGCGAGCCCGGCCAGGTCCTTCAGGAAGGCTTCGTTGACGACCGGCTGCGCCTGCGCGCCGACGGCACGGCCGATGGTCAGCGTCGCCTGAAAATTGCCGCGTGCGAAACGTTTCTGAAGTATCTGCCGGACAGCCGGTTCCAACCGCTCGAAGCCTTGCGGCAGCCGCAGCCGTACTTCGACGCTCTTGCCGTTGACGGACTTGACCTCCCAGGCGATCGAAGTGCCTTCGTGCTCGGCGACGGCGCGTGCAAAACCGGTCATGCTCTGCAAATTCATATCGCCCCACACGTCCCTGGCACATTGCCCCGAACCGGCTTTCCGGACAGAGCAAGTGCTGCTTGAAAATGACTGCGCCGCAGGCGCGTCGAAATCGGACGCGCCGCGCTCTTGCAAATGTCAGGGCGTCGCCTGTCGGGCAACGCCTTTCTTCATTCTACTGGGCAGCGCCCGCGTCACCGCCGCTGTCGTCGGCACCGTCAGCCGGCGCACTGTCGGCCGGCCCACCGTCCGCCGGCTTGACGGCATCGCTGTCGCCGCCGCCGGTCGTCTTGGCGGCTTTGGCGACGTCATCCGCCTGCTTCTTCTGCAGAGCGCGATAGCGGGCGACATTCTCGTTGTGCTCGTCCAGCGTCGCGGCAAAGACGTGCCCACCGGTGCCGTCGGCGACGAAATAGAGGTCGTCGGTCTTCGATGGGTTGGCCACCGCCTCCAGCGCTGCACGACCCGGATTGGCGATCGGCGTCGGCGGCAAGCCGTTGATCACATAGGTGTTGTAGGGGGTCTGTTTCTGGATATCCGACTGGTAGATCGGCCGGTCCGCCGGCTTTCCCTTGCCGCCGAACAACCCGTAGATGATGGTCGGATCGGATTGCAGGCGCATGCCCTTGGCAAGCCGGTTCAGGAAGACGGCGGCAACCCGTGAACGCTCGTCACCCTTGCCCGTCTCTTTCTCGACAATCGAAGCCAGCGTGACGAACTCTTCGACGTTGGCCAGCGGCAGGTCCGGCGCGCGCCGCTGCCAGACATCGTCAACCAGTTTCTTCTGATCCGCAAGCAGCTTGTCGACCATCTGCTGGCGTGTCGCGCCGCGCGTGAAGCGCAGCGTGTCGGTGGCGAGGCTGCCCTCCGGCGGCGTGGTTGCCGGCATGTCGCCGCTCAAGGCAGTCTCCTCGGCGATGCGCTGCAGTGCCTGGTCGACAGTCAGTCCTTCAGGGATGGTCAGCGAATACATCACCGACTTGCCGCTCTTCAGAAGCTCCATGATATCGCGCATGGAAGCCCTGGGCTTGATCTCGTACTCGCCGGCTTTCAGCGCCGAATCATTGCCGAAGGCGCGCACGCCAAGGCGGAATACCCGGGCATCGCTGATCAGCCCGCGGCGTTCGAGCTGGTCGGCGATATCCTGGACGCCGGTGTTCGGCTTGACCAGGAAGGTATCGCCATTAGCGGAGGGTCCGGGCTCGGTGAATTCCTGCTTGCCGAAATAGACCGCGACGCCGGCCGCCAGAACCACCAGCATCACCGAGGAGATGACGAAGTTCATGAACACGACGACCTGGCTGCGTGACGCACGCGAGCGCTTCGGCGGCGGCGTGCCGGCCTCTGGCCGCAACGCCTCGCTGGCCGTTTTCGGCACGATCGGTCCGGATGTTGCCGACCGTTGCCCGAATTCTCCGTTGCCTGCCGGATTTGTGTTCATTTCGCCCTACCGTTTGATCGCCCAACGAATCCCCAGCGGCAGAGTAGAGGCGAATATGGCAAAATTGACGGCACGCCAAAGCGTCGCCCGGCAGCCGGACGATCAGCCATTGTAGCGCTGGAAGACCAGCGACGCATTGGTCCCGCCAAAGCCGAACGAATTGGACAGCGCCACGTCGATCTGGCGGGCACGCGGCTTGTTCGGCACCAGGTCGATCGCGGTTTCGCGTTCGGGGTTGTCGAGGTTGATGGTCGGCGGCGCGACATTGTCCCTGATGGCAAGGATCGAGAAGATCGCTTCGGCGGCACCGGCCGCCCCAAGCAGATGGCCGATCGACGACTTGGTCGACGACATCGAAATCTTCGATGCGGCATTGCCGACAAGCCGCTCGACAGCGCCGAGCTCGATCGTGTCGGCCATGGTCGAGGTGCCGTGCGCGTTGATGTAGTCGACGTCGGCAGGCGTAAGCTTGGCCCGGTTGAGTGCCGCCGTCATGCAACGGAAGGCACCATCGCCATCCTCGGCGGGCGCCGTGATGTGATGCGCGTCGCCGGTGAGACCATAACCCGTCACCTCGGCATAGATCTTGGCGCCGCGCGCTTTGGCATGTTCGAGCTCCTCGAGCACGACAACGCCGGCGCCCTCGCCCATGACGAAGCCGTCGCGGTCGCGATCATAGGGGCGCGACGCCGTTTGCGGCGAATCATTGCGTTCCGTCGACAGTGCCCGGCATGCGGCGAACCCGGCGATCGACAGCCGCGTCACCGGCGCTTCGGCGCCACCGGCGACCATCACGTCGGCATCGCCCCACATGATCAGCCGGGCAGCATCGCCAATGGCGTGCGCGCCGGTCGAACAGGCCGTGACGACGGCATGGTTCGGGCCTTTCAGCCCGTGCCGGATCGAAACCTGCCCGGAGACGAGATTGATGATCTGGCCCGGGATGAAGAAGGGGCTGATGCGGCGCGGGCCGCGTTCCTTGAGGATCATCGCGTTCTCGGCGATGCCCTCGATGCCGCCGATGCCGGAGCCGATCAGGACGCCGGTGGCGCATTGCTCTTCATGCGTCTTGGGTTCCCAGCCGGAATCCTTCAGCGCCTCGTCGGCGGCGGCAATCCCGTACAGGATGAAGTCGCCGATCTTGCGCAATTCCTTCGGCTCGAGCACGGCCTCGGGATTGAAGGTGGCATTGCTGCCGTCACCACGCGGAATGACGTGGGCGATCTTGCAAGCAAGGTCCTCCACCTCGAACTCGGTGATGCGCTTGGCAGCGCTGCGGCCGGTCAGAAGCTCCTTCCAGCTGGGCTCAAAGC
>NZ_RZPW01000362.1:0-6115 GCF_003998455.1 Mesorhizobium sp. M7A.F.Ca.CA.001.08.2.1
GGCCAGTGCTGATCAGTTGGTCGACGATAGTCCGAGCTGTGCGCGAGGGCACCGCGAACCCAATGCCTATGCTACCGCCTGACGGCGACACGATTGCCGTGTTGACTCCGATGACTTCGCCGCGCGCGTTGAACAAAGGACCTCCCGAGTTACCTCTGTTGATCGAGGCGTCAGTCTGCAGGAAATCGTCGTAAGGACCGGCCTGGATATCGCGAGAGCGGGCAGAAAGGACGCCGACAGTGACCGTGCCCCCGAGGCCGAAGGGACTGCCGATGGCGATGGTCCAGGCCCCTGGTTGCATCGCGTCCGAATCCCCCCAGGCCGTCGCCGTCATGTTGGGCCGAGGATCGACTTTCAATACCGCGATGTCGGTTGCCGGATCGCGGCCCACCACCCGGGCGGGCGCCGTCTCCTTGTCGGAGAACACGACGTGAATCTCAGTTGCGTCGGCGACGACATGGTTATTGGTGACGATGTAGCCTTCGGGACTGATCACAAAGCCGGAGCCGAGTGCTTCCCGCACCTGGGGCTGGATACGCCCTCCTCCGTCGAAGGGATTGAGAAAGTCGTTGAGCGTCGTTTGATCCTGGATGATCTGCCTGGTCGTGATGGCGACAACCGCGGGCAGCTTCTGACGCACGATTGCGCTGAAGTCGTTCGGAATTTCCTGTGCGGTGGCCGGAGCAAGGCCGCCAGTCGAGAGCATCAGGGCTCCTGTGATCAAGCCAATGCACAAGTTCCTAGAGAGGTAAGACATGACTGGTTCTCCTGCCGGATTCGGGTCCTTGATTTTCGCCCGACGTCAGAACTGAGATTCTCGCCGATTGTTTCACGGGCTGGATAAAATGGTTCTAAGGCGTTGACCACGGGAAATGTGACCCGTGCCAAGCCATTGAAACTTGCTTGAGACGTCCCAAAATTTCGTCTGGCGGGAATCGCGAGAGCCGCCAAACTCAAACACGCAGGAGATTGTCTGAAGCGGAGGACCATCAATGGAAGCAGCCATTTCGACCCATTTTGCCTCGATTGAACCCGTGGCCCCCGATGTTTTTCTGGACCGATTGCTGCATCCGGCACGGCATTTCAAACATCCCCACGACGTTTTGGCCGACGTTGCCCTGGACGGTCAGGAGAAGCGCGCCATCCTTTCGTCATGGGCGTCGGATGCCTGCGCGGTAGAATCCGTGCCAGCGCTTCGCATGCTGCCGAGGGCGGGTGAACCAGTCAGCTTCGATGCGATCATGGATGCATTGCAACAATTGGATCAATCGGACGAGCTTGCCGGTCCTGATGGCAGTGACAGCGCGATGGTGGCCGGGTTCGTGCCATTCATCGATCGGATTTAAGCGCGACCTGATTGTTCGTGAACCATTGACCCGTCGGCGAGTGACCCCGCCGGCGGGGGGTGGCATGGGTGCGTTTCGCCCGGATTGCCGCTGAAAATTTTCCTAATACCTCTTGAAGGTGCAAGTCGCGATTCTAAATTGATGGTCGCCGGTCGCCTGATGGGGCCGGCAAGACCAGGAGGCGGCAAGGCTCTTGGCGCCTCCTATGATCCATGTTGCTCAAACGGAGGATGTGGTTATGAACCTCGATTTTACCCCCCTGTACCGGTCCAGCATCGGCTTCGACCGCATGGTCGACATGCTTGAAAATGCGAGCCGTGTGGCCTCGTTCGACAACTGGCCGCCCTACGATATCGCCAAGGTTGATGATGATGACTATCGCATCACGATGGCGGTCGCCGGTTTCTCGCAGGACCAGCTGACCATCACTCACCAGCCCAACATGCTGGTCGTGAGCGGGTCGCAATCCGGCGATGAGAACGGCCAGTATCTCTACCGCGGCATCAACGGGCGCGCTTTCGAGCGTCGGTTCGAACTGGCCGATCATGTCAAAGTTGCTGGCGCCAGCCTTGAGAACGGGCTGCTGAGCATCGATCTCAAGCGCGAGGTTCCCGAGGAGATGAAACCGCGCAAGGTCGAGATCTCCAGCGGGGCTCCCATGCCGAAGATCGAAGCCCCCAAGGTCGAGACCGAGAAGCTGGCGGCCTGAGCAATCCACGATGAAGGCATCGCTTGAGCCGGGCGTCCGGCCCGGCTCACAGACCTACGAAAGGAGAAAGACAATGAGCGTACGTGACTTGATCCCATGGGGCCGGGGCAACGGAAACTCGGCGCCCAGTCTCTTCCCTGATGGAGATCGAGACCCCTTCGTCTCCCTCCACCGGGAGGTAAACCGGCTGTTCGATGACGCCTTCCGCAGCTTCGGCGCCAGACTGCCGGCCTTCAGTCCCTCTTTTGCCGCCACTTGGCCCAGCGTCGAAATTTCCGACACGGACAAGGAAGTCCGCGTCACGGCGGAAATACCCGGCCTGGACGAGAGCGACATAGAAGTCCTGCTGGACAACGGGGCGCTCAAGCTTAAAGGCGAGAAGCGTTCCGAGACCGAGGACAAAGACCGGCAGTTCTCCGAGCGCTTCTACGGTCGCTTCGAGCGCCTCATTCCGCTCGGCTACGAGGTCGAGGAAGACAAGGTCAACGCCGCCTTCAAGAACGGGGTGCTGACCGTGACCTTGCCCAAGACCGAGCGGGCGCAGGCGAAGGCCAAGCGGATCGCAATCAACGGCAAGAACTGACGCACGGCAGTATGAGCAGCGGCCGTCACGGCCGCTGCTCGTACCACCCTTCATGATGGGAGGGACAGACAATGGAGACAGCTCAAAGCAGCGACATCAGAAGCCCAACCACGACCTCCGGCCGGCCGGACAATGACAATCGGCCTCGTGTCGACGAGCCGGCTTTGTCAATGGGGCGGTCAGTGTTTCCGGACGGCGTGACGGCACGGATCTACCAGCCATGCCGCTCGGCCATGACCTCGGCAAAGCCCCGCAAGGACTGGCGATTGATCTTCGAACCTCGCACAGCCCCGTTCATCGAGCCGCTGATGGGCTATACGGGCGGCCGGGACACCCTGACCCAGGTTCAACTGGATTTTCCGACGCTGGAGGCGGCGATCCGTTATGCGGAGCGCCAAGGCCTCAGCTACGTGGTGCAGGCTCCATCTTCTGGCTCTCAGGCCAAGGTCAGCAACAGGCAAGCATCGGAGGAGAGGCACGCCTTTTCCGACGTGGTTTGGCAACGGCTACAATTGGCATGGCTCCAGGCAAGCCACAACTATGGCGCTGGTGCACAGGCAGCGCACATACAGACGGCGCTTTCCGAGCCCGAGACATTCTATGCCTCTCCGATGGAGGTGGTGGATGACCCGGTACTCGCACCCGACGAGAAACGTGCCGTGCTCAAGAACTGGGCCTGGAACGAGTACCTGATCGACCTGGCCACCGCTGAAGGCATGCCGGAAAATGCACGTCCCACGCGATTGGACGAGGTTGAGCTCGCTCTGCTGGCCTTGGAAGGCAGTACCCAGAGATTCCAGACTCGGCTCAGCCCGGTACGATCCCGGATAGCCGCATGATGGAGGCAAGAATGGACCCACTGATCGTCTTCGACGCCCAACGGACCATCCCGAACCCCTTCGCGCTTGCGGTCGCGGCAGCAGGGCGGGCGCGCGCACTGGCGCGCGGCGCAGCGCCCCGGCTGGCGGCCAGGCCGAAGAGCCGGCCGCATCTCGCATTGAGTGAGATCGCCGGCAATGCGTTCGAACCTCGGGAGATCGAACCCTTCCTCCTGACTGAGCCGATCTCGCCGAAGGACTGCGTCCGTTTCAAATCCGGACCCAAGAAGCTTTGCGGCATCGGGCCGAACAGGCCCGCTGCCGCACCCGCCCTCGACTCAAGGGCGGTACATTGACGTACTGAAACGCAGGAAAGGAGAATGACGATGTTGAAGACCGACAGCAGCAGGCCGGCGCTCGATGTCGTAAACATCCTTGCCGGCATCGCGCTGGCGCTCTCGCCTTGGCTCCTTGGCTATGCTGCCGATGCTGTTGCCGTCTGGCACGCCTTCATCGCGGGCGTAATCACCGTTCTGATCGCAGCGCGCGCGTTGGTGGCTTCCACAAATATGAGGAATGGGCGAACCTTGTCGTCGGCCTGTGGATTGTGGCCGCACCTTGGGTGCTTGGCTTTGCCGGCCTGGCGGCAGCAATGTGGTCGCACGCCATCGCTGGCGCTGTGGTTGCTGCCCTGGCAGCAGCCAGCCTTTGGCTCGCGAATGACCGACCGCTCTCTGCAGCCTGATCATAGCCGCTGGCGGGTCCGACTCTTCCGGGCCCGCTCTTTTTTTCGCGAGACGATGCCGGCGGCGATGAAAGGCGTTGACGTGCCAGAATTGATGCGCTCCGTTTGACGACCTATATCGCGCGCTGTGTGGAGTGGCCGCAATGGACATGAGTAAAGGAAAACACAACGCCGCCTTCGCTGCGCTGATGCTCTTCCAGCTACGCAGCTCGTGACGCAAATCCAAATAGCCGGTTAGAGGCCTTGCTACGCGACGGCAAGATCGCCGACGTGCAGGTTGGGGGGCCGAGGGCCTCGCGGACAGACGCGCTGGCAGCGGGATGAGGTGCCAATTGCCAAGAGGCTGCTGGGCTCGGCCGGCCAATTCTCTCTTGAACTGAAAAGAGGCATTTCCAATATCCTCTCTGTGCCGAAGGCGTCACGCAGACCGGCATGTTTGCCGAGGAATCATCCTGCGTCACCCGAAGAGACACAAGCGCCGCTTTAGGGCTTGAAGGGAGGTCAAGATGGAGAGCGCTACGTTCAAACAGCCGATTTTCGTGCGAGATGACAGTTTCGTTCTCAAAAAGATCGGTTGCGTCATGGATGCCATAGAATTTCTGGAAGAATGGCCGGTCGAAAGGCGCGGCCTTCTCCACGGAGCGGCCTGTGATACATGCTACTCGGCGTATGATGGTCGCAAGTCGGTCGAGGCCGCGCACAAGGCGTTTGCGACCTGGGCACGCAGGGTGGGTGTGATCGAAGACGTTCCCTTGGCGCCGTCTTGGATGACAGGGCCGAAGATTGGCAGTGCACACGAACTAACCGTTAAAACTCTCTGCGGCGGCAATCACGCCGCCGCAGCAAACAATCTGCCACGCGCTCACGAGGAGGAGAGGCTCGGTTGACCAGATGACGGACGGGCTGCGCCGGCAACTCGCGCTATCGTATTCGGGGGGTCCGGACGATCGCCCTCCCGCTGCCAACCCCGATGAGCAAAGAGCCTTTCACATTTGCAAGCCGCAGCCGCCGATTGCAGCCCAAGCCGAACACAGGCCTTCACTGCACCAAAAAGTCCGCTACACATAAGGCATGGTGCATTCATGGCCTTGCGGACGGGCGAAGCCGTGAGGCGATACTCGCCCACGCCTCGACCAGTCACGGCACAGCGGATTGAGCGAGTACTCGACCGCGTCGCCGAAATCATTGTGGCACGAGGTGAGCATGGTGAGGCATGGCTCCCGTTATACGACCACTTGGAACGCGCCTTGCAGGACAACCGGGCGAAGGAAGAACGTCTTGCCGCAGTGCGTCAGCGGGTCATACGATCCCAGGATCGAGCGGCCACACGATCTTCATAGTTCCTGTTGCCACATCTTCATGTCGCCGTCCTCGCCATATTTCGGCCGGTAGATCGGGTAGCCCATCAACATGCGCCGAAGCTCCTCGCCGAGCCTACCGTTCTTCATGCGGTCTTCGAACGAGCGGCGCAGTGAATAGACAGTGTGTATTGTTCTCGGCGGCCGCCGACCGCGTCAACAGATGATGATTTGGCAGGCTCGCCTATCGTGCTCTCGGCTAGTCCGCAGGATCGTGCCGAGGAGCTCGGCGACCAATATCTCTGCGAGAGGTCGATAGACGAATCCCAGGGACTCGACGCGCTTGATGTGGATTTTCACCAGCATCAACGAAGCCCACAAAGCATTGTCAGCAGCCTCATGGAGATCTCGGGCGGTGCGCGCCTTTATCCGGTCTGTGTTGTCGAGGGCGCGGCGCACGAGCACGCAGCGCTCGTCGAGGTCCCTGACCTCTCTGGGCACACGGCGATAGTAATGGAAATGATCGCCCCTCCGTTGCAGGAAGCGGTCGGGATGATGCTGTCCGCGTCGTCTTCCCGGGCAGCAATTCAGGGCGCAGCAATCTGCGTTGCCCACC
>NZ_RZPW01000363.1:0-6102 GCF_003998455.1 Mesorhizobium sp. M7A.F.Ca.CA.001.08.2.1
GCTTCATGGCCAATGATCGCGACAGCGGGTTTCAGCCGGAGATGATACGCGTCGGTTTGCTTATTGCCGATGTGCGGCTGCATTTCGGGATGACCGGGCGCGGCGAGCGCCTGATCTTTACGGCGGATGACGACGCCGTTTCGCTTGTCGCCGATCCCGAGATGCTGGCGACCGTCCTGATCAACCTCATCGACAATGCGCTCAAATATTCGTCGGAGGACCAGCCAGTGGATATCGATGTGCGCAGCGAAGGTCGAAGTGCGGTCATTCGGGTGCGTGACCGTGGCATCGGCATTCCACAGGCCGAGCTTCACAAGATCGGCAGGCGCTTTTTCCGGGCCTCCAATACGATGGCGGGAACCGGAACCGGTCTCGGCCTCTATTCTTCGCGCAAATTGCTGGCCTATCACGGCGGCAAGCTGCAGTTGCTCGCCAACGACGACCAGGGCATTACGTCCATCGTCAGCCTGCCTCTGGCAGGCGAGGCAACGGATCGACTTTCGCCCGAGGAACTGACCGCATGACGCATATTCTGATCGTCGAGGACGAGCCCCGGCTGCGCAAGGATCTGGCGGATTTCCTGGAACTGACGGGCTTCACGGCCGAAGGCGTCGCCACGGCAGGGGAATTGCGCCAGACGCTGGCCAACGGCAGCTCGCCCGCTGTCATCATCCTCGATGTCGGGCTGCCCGATGGGAACGGGTTCGATCTGGCAACCGAAATCCGCAAATCACATGCCTGCGGCATCATCATGCTGACGGCGCTCGGTGACAGCGACGACCGTATCCGTGGCTTTGAGAGCGGCGCCGACATCTACCTGGTCAAGCACAGCACGCTGCGCGAGATCGACGCCGCAATTCGCAGCCTGCTGCGACGGACGGGAGCCCCGCCCGACTCTGCCAACGGCAGCAGCGATCGGTGGGTGCTGGACGGCACGAACTGGATGCTGATCGCGCCCAATCACCGTTCGCTTAAACTGACGGCGGCCGAGTTCGCCTTCATGAACGTGCTCTGCAACCGTAGCGGCGAAATCTGCCAGCGCGAGGATCTGGTGGAGCTTGTCGCCCGTCCCAGGTCGAACTTCGACAACAGGCATCTCGACGCAGTCGTCAGCCGGCTACGCCGCAAACTGGAGGAGCACATCAGCTTGCCCGCGCCGATCAAGGTCGTCTATGGCGTTGGCTACATCTTCACCGCAGCCGCCGCCGTGCAATGAACGTCTGCTCAACGGCTGCTTCCAGACCGAAGCATCGACTGGTCATGGCGCGGCAGGACCTCGATGTGCAGCCTGCAATGTCCGCTCTCAGGAAGCCACCATGCCCGCCCCTAAGACCGAGATTGCCGCCATTCGCAACCTGGTAAATGACGCTCACCGTTGGCCCATAGCGGAACACCCTCAGCTTACTCCTCGCCCTGCTTCTGCGCGATGATGTCGAGCCGCTCGCGGTCGGAGCGTTCGCGCTCGTCGCGGTTGCGCACGTCCTTGTAGGCACGCTCAACCATGTTGGTGCGGGCGGTCGCGGCGGCGATGAGGCCGGCTTCTTGCTTCGCGCTTGCCAGGTTCGCCTCCTGGCGCACGACCGCTTGGGCGATGCGGCGGTGGTAGAGATCGGGGAACAGGGCGGAAAGCGAATCGGGCTGGTCGAAATGGCCGACCAGTTCCCTGGCTTCAGCCTCGGCGGCACTGGCCGCGGCAAGGAAGGTGGCGTGGCGGGTTTCGTGCAGCGCCTTCAACTGTTCCTGCACCTTGACCAGTTTCTTGAGGCGGTCCTTGCGCGTGCTCATGGTCATCTCGCCAGCGTCAGGTCGACGAAGCCGTCGACGAACAGCGACAGCATGGTGCCGACGGCGAAATAGAAGATGATCATGCCGCCGGCGATGATGAAGGGCTGGGAGATGAAATAGATCGGGATCTGCGGGGTCAGCTTGTTGACGAAGCCGATCGTCAGATTGACGAGAATGGCATAGGCGACGAACGGGCTGCCGAGGCGGATGACCAGGAAGAAGGTGTCCGACACCGTGTCGGTGACATCGACGAGGGCTGCCTGCGGGTTGAAGAAGATGTTGACCGGCGCGACCGTGTAGGAGGAAACCAGCGCGCGTATTATCTCGTGGTCGAAATCGAACACGAACAGCATCAACAGCGCCGAGAACGAGATGATCGCGGCAAGGGCTGCCTGGGGTTCGGGCTCCTCGATCGCCGGTCCGCCGGTGCCGCCATAACCGACCAGCATGGCGATGGCCGAACCCATGAAGCGCAGGGCTTCCATGTAGAGCCTGGTCATGGCGCCGATCAGGCCGCCGACCAGAAGTTCCGAGATGATCATCGGCACCAGGATCTGCGGGCGCGGGTCGACGAAAGGAAAGATCTTGTCCCACAGGAAGGCGAGCAGGCCGCCGGTGGCGGCGACCGCCACGAACAACCTGACCTGGACCGGGACGCGGGCGCTGGACAGGCCCGGCATCAGCATGAAACAGGCGCCGATGCGGCAGAAGGCGAGGAACGCCGCGATGACGACGCCTTGCGACAGCACGCTCACGATATGGTTCCGAGCACCCTGATCTCGACGCCCTTGGCGATTTCGACGTGGCTGAGCACCGGCAGCGTGGTGAACAGCCGCTCGATGATCATGCGCACATAGGGGCGGGCGTCGGGCGCGGTGACGAGGACGAAACGTTCGCCGGCTTCCAGATATTTCTTGATCGCCTTGGTGGCGTCCTGGCCGAACTCCTCGAGCTGGCGCGGGTCGATGTCGAACTCGCGCACCTCGCCCTTGGCGTCGCGCTTGAGGCTCTGGTGGAAGGCGAGGTCCCAGCGGTTGCCGAGGCGAAGCACCTTCAGCACGCCGCCCTCGGACAGGTCGCCGCAGATCTGCTGGGCCATGCGGATGCGGACATGCTCGACGATCTGCTCGGTGCGGCGCACATGCGGCGCGATCTCGGCGATCGCCTCGATGATCAGGTGCAGGTTGCGGATCGAGACGCGCTCGGCGAGCAGCAGCTTCAGCACCGCCTGCAGGCCGGGATAGGAGATGTGCGTGGTGCAGATCTCATCGGCGAGCTTGCGGTATTCCTGGTCCTGGCGCTCCAGCAGCGCCTTCATGTCCTTGTAGGACAGAAGCTGCGGCAGGTTGTTGCGGATGACTTCCGAGAGATGGGTGAGCAGCACCGACATGTTGTCGGCGAAGGTGTAGTTCTCGCGCTTCAGATCCTCGGCGAAGGTTTCCATGACGGAATAGGCGCGCATGCCGAAGGCCGGCTCGCGGATCTCCTCGCCAGGTATTTCGGGCACGTCGCGATTGCCGAGCAGCACCATGATCTCGCCGACCCGCATCTGGTATTCGGCGACCACGGTGCCGTGCACCTTGATCTGGTAGCTTTTCGGCGGGATGGCGAAATCGTCGGCGACACGCACTTCCGGCACGACGAAGCCGTACTGGGTGGCGAATTTCTTGCGCATCTTGCCCATGCGGAAAACCAGTTCCTGATGCGACGTCAGCAGCCTTGTCGACAGCTGCTTGCCGATCAAAAGCTCGATCTCGGCGGTGGCGAGCGAGGCCTTGACCGAGTTCTTCTCCTCCTCGACCTTGGTCGCCTTTTCCTGGTCCTTGATCGCCTCGGCTTCGGCGAGGACACGGTTGGCGCGCATCGGGATGACGTAGCCGAGGCCGGCCATGCCGGCGGCGAGCGCAAAGAACGGGAACAGCGGCAGGCCAGGCATCAGGCCGAGCAGCACCAGCAGAGATGCCGCGACATAGAGGGCGCGCGGATGGGCGCCGAGCTGGCCGAACACGGCCTGGTTGGTCGAGCCGCGGGTGCCGCCCTTGGAGACGAGCAGGCCGGCGGCGAGCGACACGATCAGGGCCGGGATCTGGGTGACGAGGCCGTCGCCGACCGACAGCTTGATGAACACGTCGGCGGCTTCGCCCATGCCCATGCCGTGCCTGATGTAGCCGATGGCGATGCCACCGACGATGTTGATGGCGGTGATGATGAGGCCGGCGATGGCGTCGCCGCGCACGAACTTCGAGGCGCCGTCCATCGAGCCGAAGAAGGAGCTTTCTTCTTCCAGTTCACGGCGGCGCAGCTGCGCGGTCTTGTCGTCGATCATGCCGGCGGAGAGGTCGGCGTCGATCGACATCTGCTTGCCGGGGATGGCATCGAGGGTGAAGCGCGCGCCGACTTCGGCGATACGCGTGGCGCCCTTGGTGATGACGATGAAGTTCACCACGATCAGGATCATGAAAACGATGAGGCCGATGACGAAGTCGCTGGCCATCACCAGCTTGGAGAAGCCGGCGATGACATAGCCGGCCGCATGCGTGCCCTCATTGCCATGCGCCAGAATCATGCGCGTGGTGGCGATGTTGAGCGACAGCCTGAGCATGGTGGCGATGAGCAGAACGGTTGGAAAAGACGAAAAATCGAGCGGCCGCTGGATCCACAGCGCCACCATCAGGATCAGCACCGAAAGCGCGATCGAGAAGGCGAGGCCGATGTCGATGAGAAAGGCCGGAATCGGCAGGAACAGGACGGCCAGGATGATGACGATGCCGATGGCGAAGAAGACGTCGCGGCCGTTCTTGGCCACCGCGCCGGGCTGAATGCTTTCGCTGATCGCCATATCGTCCTCAAACCCCATAGACTGCCGAGCGCGCGACAGCCCTGTGAGGGTAGCCCGCCAAGCTTGCGCGAGGGTGGGAGACTGGCTAGTTCCAACGATCATGCGCAGGTCGCCGTGTCGGCCGGCCTCGTAAAGAAGGCAAACCCCATGCTTCTGATCATCGGCACCATCCGCTTGCCGCCAAACAAATTTGAGGAAGCCAAGCCCGCAATGGAGCGCATGGTTTCCGGCAGCCGCGCCGAGTCCGGCTGCATCCAATATTCCTATGCGCAGGATGTTTTCGATGCCGGGCTCATCCGGGTCACGGAAGTCTGGAGCGACAGGGCGGCACTCGACGCGCATTTCGCCTCGCCGCACATTGCGGACTGGCGTGCGAGCTGGCCGGCGCTTGGCATAGGCGAGCGCAACCTCGTGCTCTATGAAGCCGGCGAGCCCATGCCGACCTGAACTGTCCATCGGCGATCGATATCGCGCTGTCGCCAACATGGTGTCTGTCGGCATTGTGGTTGCCATGCCGTGCTGCCGGGCGTATCAGGCTGGTTTTCCACTGCCTTTTGATATCGGCGAGCCGCCCCGGTGCTTTCCAGAAACCACAGCGAAGTCTACGCCCGCCGGCTGCGCGCGGTGCTGATCAGGTCGTTGCCCCTGCTCGAGGCGCGCGGCATCGTGGTGGTCATCCTCGCCGGTGTCGTAGGCGTCATGGCTGGCATATTGGTCACGGCGATGAGCCAGATCGTGCAGGACCTGCACGGGCTGCTGTTCGGCGTTCAGCCAGGCGGCCGGCTTTCCGGCATGTTTTCGCTCGCCAATCCGATGCAGGCGCTGATACCGGCGATCGGCGGCATGCTGCTGGGGCTGACGGTGGTCTGGCTCAGGATACGGAAATTCCGCACACCGATCGACCCGATCGAAGCCAATGCGCTCTATGGCGGGCGCATGTCGCTGACCGACACCTTCATCATCGCCGGCCAGACGATGATCTCCAGCGGTTTTGGCGCCTCGGTCGGGCTGGAAGCCGGCTACACGCAGGTTGGCTCCGGGCTGGCATCGCGGCTGGCGGGCATCTTCAGGCTGCGCCGCAACGATGTCCGTATCCTGGTCGGCTGTGGTGCGGCCGGCGCCATCGCCGCTGCCTTCGATGCACCGCTGACCGGCGCCTTCTACGGCTTCGAATTGGTCATCGGCATCTACTCGGTCGCCAATGTCGCGCCTGTCATGACCGCCGCGATCTCAGCCTCGCTGACCGCCGAAATGTTCGGCGGGGTGCCGTTCCCGCTCGAGCTTTCGGGTCTGCCGGCGCTCACCGCCAGCCAGTATGTGCCGTTCCTGCTGCTCGGGCTGCTCGGCGGCGCCGCCTCGATCGCCATCATGCATCTGGTGACATTGATCGAGCGCGGTTTCGCCAGGCTGTCGATCGATGCGTCGCTGCGCCCCGTCATCGGCGGCGCCATCGTTGGCTTGTTGGGGCTGATCACGCC
>NZ_RZPW01000364.1:0-6095 GCF_003998455.1 Mesorhizobium sp. M7A.F.Ca.CA.001.08.2.1
GACCACGCTGCTGCGCCAGATTGCCGGTTTCGATTTTCCCGATTCGGGCCGCATCACCATCGGCGGCGAGAGCGTCGAGCGGGTGCCGGTCGAAAAGCGGCGCATCGGCATGGTGTTCCAGAACTATGCGCTGTTTCCCAATATGAGCGTCGCCGACAATGTCGCCTTCGGCCTGTCGGTGCGCGGCGAGGCCAAGGCGGTGATTGCAACGGAGGTGCAGCGCGCGCTCGATCTGGTGCAGCTCGGCAAGCTTGGTGGCCGCCGGCCGCACCAACTCTCCGGCGGGCAGCGGCAGCGTGTGGCTCTCGCCCGCGCTATCGTCACCAAGCCGCGCGTGCTGCTGCTCGACGAGCCGCTCGGCGCGCTCGACAAGGCGCTGCGCGTCGATATGCAGATCGAGCTCCAGCGCATCCAGCGCGAGATCGGCATCACCACCATCTTCGTCACGCACGACCAGGAAGAAGCGCTGACGATGAGCGACCGCATCGGCATATTGCGCGACGGCAGGCTGGTGCAGGAGGGGCCGCCGGAGGAGATCTATAACAGGCCGAAGAGCGAGTTCGCCGCCACCTTCCTCGGCGACGCCAACATTTTTCGCGGCGACAGCACGGGCGATGGCATCCGGCTGGCGGACGGAACGGCGATTGCCGTTGGTGTGGGTGCCAAGCTTGCCGCCGGCGCCAGGGCGAGCTGTGCCGTGCGGCCCGAACGCATCCGCATCGCCAGGGATGCCGGAGCACCGGATGGCAACGCCAACATGCTCAAGGGACAGGTTTCCAAGCGCATCTTCGCCGGCAGCAACAGCACCTATTTCGTCGAGCGCGCTGGTCAGACGTTGAAAGTGATTGTGCAGAATACCGGCATGGAACGGCTGGCAGAAGGTCAGGATGTCGTGCTGCGCTGGTCGCCTGAAAGCACGGTGTTGATCGCGGCGAACTGATCCTCACCGGGTCTTGCCAGACCGTCCGCAATCAGGGACAGCATAGACGGGCACGACCCGGAGCATACCGATGACCCTGGAACTGACTGCACGCGACCGATCCATGCTCGACGGCGAGCATGGCCTGTCAGCGGCTGCTGCCATGAAAATCCTGGTCGCCTTTTCCAATGCGATCGGGGCAGGTCGTCTGCTCGACATTGCCGGCGCGCATATCGATGGTTGTCTCTACCATGGCAAGGCCGGTCTCGATTTCGTCGAGCGGCTGGTCGAAGGTGGCGGCCGCGTGCAGGTGCCGACGACGCTGAATGTCGGGTCGTTCGATCTCATCCATCCCGGCATGGTGAAATTGCCGGCGGCCGAAGAGGTGCCGGCGCGACGGTTGATGAAGGCGCATCTGGAGCTCGGCTGCCAGGCGACTTTCACTTGCGCGCCTTACCAGACGCGGTTCCGGCCAAGCTTTGGCCAACAGATCGCCTGGGGGGAATCCAACGCCATCGTCTTTGCCAATTCGGTGATCGGCGCGCGGACCAACCGCTATGGCGATTTCATCGATCTGTGCTGCGCCATGACCGGACGCGCGCCGGCCTGGGGGCTGCATCTGAGCGAGAACCGGCGCGGCCGGATCTTGTTCGAACTGGCCTTTGCCGACCCCGAGCCGAGCGACAGCCTGTTCGTCGGCATCGGACTTGTCATCGGGCAAGCGAGCGGCGACCGCGTTCCGGTGATTGCCGGCCTGCCGCGGCCGCGCGACGAGGACCAGCTGAAGGCGCTGGGGGCGGCGGCGGCAACGACCGGTGCTGTGGCGCTGTTCCCTGCGGTCGGCATCACGCCGGAAGCAAGGACGCTCGATGAGGTGTTCCAGGGTCATGCGCCTGACGAGACGATCCGCATTACCCGCGCCGATATCGACCATGGCCTGGCCAGGCTATCGAGCGTGCCCGACGGTGCGCCGCTGGCGGCCGTGTCGCTCGGCACGCCGCATTTTTCGCATGAGGAATGGATGCGACTGTTGCCGTTGCTGCGCGAGGCAGCACCGGGTAGGCGCATTCCGATCTATGTCAACACCGGCCGCGCGACGCTGACGCGATTGCAGGAGGAGGGCGCGCTGGCCGGTATGGAGGCGTTCGGCCTGATCCCGGTCGCCGATACCTGCACCTATGTCACATCGATCCTGGAACGTCTCGACGGCGTGGTGATGACCAATTCCGGCAAATGGGCGCACTATGCACCCGGCAATATCGGTGTGTCCGTCGCCTTCGCCGAGATGCGGGATTGCATCCGCTCTGCTGCGGCCGGGCATGTTGTGCGGAGCGCGTCATGACGCGACCGGTGAAACGAACCGGCACTTTCCAGCTGGCCGGTGACGCTGAGGGTCAGGCGCTGGTGTTTTCGCAACCGCTCAGCTTCTGGGGCGGTATCGATGCCGAGACCGGCGAGATAACAGACCATTCGCACCCCGGCCTCGGCCGAAATGTCGCCGGCAGGATTTTGGTCATGCCGAGCGGGCGCGGCTCGTCGTCTTCATCCTCGGTCCTGGCAGAGGCGATCCGCAGGGGCACGGCGCCGGCCGGTATTCTTCTGGAGCGGCCGGACCCGATCCTGGCGGTCGGTGCCATCGTTGCCGAATTTCTTTATGACATCCGCATGCCGCTGGTGGTGTGCGATATTTCGAACCTTGTCTCCGGTGATCAGATTGATATCGGCATCGGCAAAGACGGCGGGCCGATCATCAGAGTTCACCCCACCATCAATCCGGCAGAGCCACGCCGCCAATAGGCCGCCGCCAGCGTTTGATCGCGACCAAGCCCCAGCGTGTCGCGCCAACATTCGCGCACGATCTTGGCGGCAGCGGCCTCCGCCGCGAACCAGCCGAAGGCCGAACCGTCCTGCGGCCATGCCACCGAGCGGACAGCCTCGGCCAGCAGTCTGTCCTCGCCCGCCGCCACGCCATCCCGTGTCAGCCAATGCACCTCGATGCCCGTGCCATTGTTGATCACTTGTCTTTCACCATCATTGGCGATCTCGACGAAGGCGACGCCTTTTGTCCCGGCCGGTAGCGTCTCCAGCAGCCGAGCCAGCGCCGGCAAGCCGGTTTCGTCGGCGCCCATGACGTACCATTCTGCCTGCCGCACCGGACGGCCGACCGGGCCCATGATGCCAACCTTCATGCTGGGCGCGGCCTGCATGGCCCAGGCGGAGCCGACGCTCTCGCCGGGATGGATCAGGAAGTCGACATCGATGATGCCCTTTTCCACGTCGAGCGCGCGGATGGTGTAGACGCGCGCCACCGGGCGCCGGTCGTCGGTGGGCCAGACCGGTAAGCCATTGCCGCCCAGCACCGGCCACAGCGGATCGGGGACGTCCCTGGTCGGAAACAGCATGCGGATATGCATGCCGCCGAACTTGGCGAAGCGCGAGAGGTTCTCGCCGGTCAGACGAATGCGGCGCATATTCGGAGTGAGGTCGCGAACATCGGTCACCACCATCTCGCGGAACTGGGCGAGGCTGGTTTCGCCTGAGAGATCGCCGGTCCAGACGATCTCGGGGTTTTCCTCCTTGGCGTAGACCTGTACGGCTGTGGCGAGCAGGTCCTTGATACGGGCGAGCCCGTCGCGGTCGGCAGCATTGGCCCGCATCACCAGCCGCTCCATGTCGAACGAGGCGCCGCCGAAGGCAAAGCGGAAATCGATGCGCTGTCCCTGATGCGAAGCATCGGCCTCGAAGCTCCGCAGCCTGTCGGAGATGCTGTCCATGTAGTCCGGCAGACGCCGCAGGTTGAGCCGTGCCTCGCAGGCTAGTTCACGCACCGATGCTTCGTTCATTGTCAGCCTCCGATCCTGCCGGTGAGGGCCACCTTGAAGGTGCGGCCCTTGCCCTGTTCTGTTGCCGCCGAGGTCGACCATGCGCTTTGCGGATCGGTGTAGGCGGTGTTGAATATGTTATCGACGCCGAAATCGAGCTTGAGGTTGTCGTTGACGCGCCAGTTGGCGAAGACATTGACCAGATCGAAACCGTCATCGACGACCGGCACGGCGTTGGGATTGGTGCGGCTGGTGCGGGTGATCTTGCCGACGCTGAGATATTGCGCGCCGACGGTGAGCTGGTCCTCCAGCATGCGGAAGCCGATCATGGCCGAGAAGCGGTCGAGCGGCGTGTTGTTCAACGCCTGGCCGGAATAGACGCCGCTGACGACCTTGGCATCGATCAGCGCGCCGGAGAAGTTCACGAAACCCCAGCCATAATCATAAACCATCTCGGCCTCTACGCCCTTCAGGCGTGCGTCGCCGATGTTGATTGCCGTGCGCGGCAGCACGGTGAGGTCGACGTCGATGTAGTCCTCGACGTCAGTGTGGAAAACGTTGACCTTGGCGCGCAGCCGATCACCCGCCGTCAGCACATCGTCATATTTCACGTTGACGCCGGCCTCCCAGTTCTTTGCCGTCTCGGGCTGCAGCAGAAGATTGGGCCGATATGTATCACCGCCGCCATGCGCGCCGCCGCCACGGAAGACATCCTGCAGACCCGGCGCCCGGTAGCCTTCGGAATAGGTGCCATAGAGCTGGAAGCCATCGAATGGCGTGACGCCGACGGTGAGGCGCGGCGACCAACGATCGCCGAAGATCGAGGCTTCCTGCGGTGACGGGATGCGCGTCTCGCCATCGAGCTGGTAGCCGTCATAGCGCATCGCCGCGATGACCTGCAGCCAGTCCCCGTAATCGCCCTGCCACTGCAGGAAGCCGCCATAGCCCTGCTGTTGGCCAGCGCCGAAATGCGCCGCTTCCGAGGAGGCCTCGAGATAGTAGTAGTCGAGTCCGTAGGTCAGCGTATGTGCTAGTCCCCAGACGTCGAACCGCGAGGAGTTCTTCACATTGAAACCTGTCGTGGCCACGTCGTAGAAGCGGAAATTGCCGATCGCCGAGGTCGGCCAGACCTGAGTCTGCTCGGCGCGGGTGCGGTTGTGATAGGCATTGGCGCTGAAGTCGATCAGCGCGTTGTCGTCGGGCTTCCAGGTGTAAGCGGCGGTGTAGGTCTGGTTGGTGGTGTCGGTGTCATAGCGGCTCAGGGTCGGCGAGGTCGAGCCGCTCGATCCGGTGATCTGGTCGTTGTAGCGCTGCAGGATGGCGCCGAGCTTCAGCTCATGGCCATCGGCCGGCCGCAACGTCGCCTTCAGATAGCCGCTGGTCACCCGCTCGCCGGCCCATGGCACGGTGTCGCCATTGCCATCGGTGTAGCTGTCGCGGTCGCGGTAGATGAGGTTGCCGATGATATCGGCATCGTCGCTGAAGCGGTAGGCACCGGTGGTGCTGGTGGTGAAGCCGTCGCCATTGTCCTCGTAGCCGAGCTTCTCGCTCAGCGCCCAGCGCTCATCCTTCTTGAGGAAATCGCCGGCATCCTTGGTCTCGAAGGAGACGACGCCGCCGATGCCGCCGGAACCATAGGCATTCGAGACCGGACCGCGAATGACGGTGGCTTCCTTGATCAGGTCGGGTTCGACATAGAACGAGCCAGAGCCATGACCGACGCGCCAGTAGTCCTGGCGGGCGCCGTCGAGGGTGACGACGACGCGGCCATATTGCTCCAGGCCGCGGATGTTGATGGCGGTTGCGGGATCGTCGCCATTCATCGAGGCAGCGACGCCCGGTGTGGTGCGGAAGATGTCGGCGGCTGTGTCGGGCTGGATGCGGTCGAGTTCGTCCTGATCGACGGCGCTGATGGCGGCCATCGATTCGATCACCGCCGTTTTGATCATCGTTGCCGAGATGGTGATCACGTCGAGCATCGTCGCCGGCTGGTTCTGCGCGACACTGGCCGGCGCCAGGCGGCCGGTCTTGGCGGCGGCCTTTTTCTCCCGGTCCTGTTCCTGCGCGCTGGCAAGAGGCACGGCGCAGAGGCCGAGCACGAAGGCGAGCGCCGTGCTCGCCATCAATGTCGTGTTTGTTGTCGTTGTCATGCAGCCCCCAAGCAAAAGCAAAACTGCTGGCGGTGGCTGAGCGGCCTTGGCTGGCATTATTGAAAATCCCTCGACCAGGCAGGTCAGGGCACGGGTCACATATTAAAACATGATGACATAAGTCAACTTTAAATTTATAGCCGACCATCCTCGAGAAGCATCTGGCACGGGAACAGCGGCATGGTCGGCAGTTTAGGCGAAGGC
>NZ_RZPW01000365.1:0-6085 GCF_003998455.1 Mesorhizobium sp. M7A.F.Ca.CA.001.08.2.1
CACATTGCAGAATGGCACGACAACCGTCTTCGCTAAGGGCGGCGCCATGATTGCTAACAAAGGCTCGCAATACGGGATGAGTACGGGTGACGAACCCGGAACGGTTGGCGGCGTCAAATCCAATACGTTCAAACAGGCAACAGATTGGATACTCTACTCGTTCGACGTCAAGATGGATGGCAAGAACGCCTGCCGCCACACCGACAAGAAATATCACAACAACAAAAATACGGTCGACCTGCAGGGGAATGCAAATCCAGCCCCGCTGCCTACGGTCGTTTTCGATTCGGCAACCTTTCCTAACAAGGTAGCCAACATGAAGAAGCGGATGCCCGCTTCCGGCAAGAAGAAGCTGACGCGCCAGACAAGCCGAAGCGCCATCCGCAAGAACCGGCGAGCCGCGCTCAAAGGCGAGAAAAAGGGCAAGAAAAAGACGTCGCTCGACGAGTTTCCCTTCGCCTCTTCGACCCAGGGTGGAAAACCTCCGGGTAAGCCGAAAGCCGCCGTCGCGGCGATTCCGGTGTCGGAGCAGAACGCCCAAGGCGGCAAACTTTCGTCGTTTTATCAGAACAACAATATTGGCAACGGCGATTCATATTGGGTGGAAGTCATCTAGAGTCAGGCTCCTGCAATGATCGAAGAACTGGACCGGATCGTTCAATTTCTGACGCGTCTCGGACGCGTAACGCCAACTCTGCTCCAGCCCGGGCTGTCCACCATGGACATCCGTGCCTGGGAGGCACGGTTGCCTTTCCCGCTTCCGTTGGAGTTGGAGCAACTATATCGCTGGCGCGACGGAACCAGGGTGAACGAAGGCGAGCAGTTGGACACCGTTTACTTTTTCCCCGGCTTCTACCTGCTGTCGCTCGAAGAAGCTGTCGAAATATTCATGGAACGAAGGGACGCACCGCAGTGGCGCAAAGGGTGGTTTCCGGTGTTTGCTGACGGAGGCGGGGATTTCTACCTCGCCTCATGCGGCCATGAGAAGAAGGAAACCGCAGAGATAATCGGCTTCATTCATGGGGAGCCCCAGCAGCCTGTGGAGTATGAGAGCCTTACGGCAATGATCAAAACGATTGACGCGTGTTACGCTGAAGGCGCTTTTTTTGTCGACGAAGACAACACTCTTGAAATCGATGACGAACTTCATCGCGACATCGCTCACAGGTTTAACCCGGAGATTCCCGAATGGCAAAACTAACGCAGCTTGAGGCGGCACAAAAGAAGGCTCTGGGTGGGGACATCGAAGAAGCGGAACAGGCGTTCGCCGACCTGGTGAAGAAGGGTACGGCCCGGGCCGCAGCGGCTCTCGCGGAGATCTCGGCGTACCGCGGTCAATGGCACGAAGTGCTCGGACATGTCGAGACGTCCGTCGCCGCACTAGACCAATTCGAGACGTTCGACGTCCAGATTGATCAGATCACGCTTTGCTCGCTAGCGGCACGCCAAACCGAAAGCTGGGATCGAGCCGCAAAGACAGCGGAGATCGGCCGCCGCAGTTTGGGAAAGAAGGGCGATCCCGATCTTCTGAAGATACTCGCAAGGCTGGCTGCGTTCGCCGCATCACACGGTTCGGAGGATTTTCGCTTACCGCAGGGTGTGCAGCTTGGTGGCGCAGTTCGCTTTGCTGAGGCGGTGGTGAAGGTTGAAGGCAGCAAGAAAAAGTTTTCGGATCCGCAGACACGGGCCGATCATATGATCGGACTGGCGCGTGTCTATGAGTATCATGAGGGTGCGGTGCAGATGTTTGAAAAAGACAACACCCTGCCCGGTATTTTCGACAACGTGGTGTTCCTCGCCGCCGCGCTGGCCAAAGCCGGGCGCTCAGACGATGCATGGGCGGTCATAAGGGGCGGAATCAGCGATTGGTGGCCGGTGGAGGAAACCCAGATTGCGCCGGTTGTGCTTCTAACAGACGCGTCATTGGCACCGATCATGACCGCGGTGCGCTGCGCCGAAATTCTCGATACCCCACGGGGATCCTGATCGATCGGCTCGTGGCTCGAGTCGCGGTCTCGGCGCGTTTCTTGATTATTTTTGGAGCACACTGTTGCTCCACATCCTAACGTTCTCTGCCACAGGCACCTTCATCGCAAAATCGCCGAAGTGATCCTCAAAGTCAGGCCCAAGCGTGGTCGGATCGAGCGTAAACAACCCGTCGATGCCGCGTGCTTCCGGGAAGGTCTCGAGCAGCGCGCCGCCAGCGGCCGCAGCGAGCGCTGGAATGCGCATCTGCTGCACCAGCCAAGGCAGGATCGAACGATCGCCCAGCATGCCGGCGCCACGCACGGCTAGCGACGCCGTGTCGGGCGACTTGAGCAAGCCACCCATGAAGGCGCGGACGTCGTCCTGTGGCCCTGCCTTGATCAAGGCTCGCAAAGCCGTCGGTGCATTTGGCCCATTGGTGGCCGCAACCTTTCGCAACTCCGCCCTCGCCAAATCCCCGCGGTCAAGTTCGTTCAGTGTCCAGGCTGCCCATAGCCGCACGCTTCCGTCGTCGGCATCTAGCGCGCCAGCAACTTCGTGCACCAGATCGAGGCGTTGCAGTACCCCCGCCAAATGCAGGCTGTTTGCCCGCACGCGGACGTCAGGATCGCGCATCAGATTCGTCAACAGAGCTTTTGGGTCGACCCCATGTTCGCGGCAGGCCGCGACAGCGAGATAGCGTAGGAACGCGTCTTGCGCGCTGATCCAACGCCGTACCAAGGGACTAATCGTTTCGGCCTTATGCCATGCCAGTGCTCCGACCAGGCCCCGCGCATCGTCATCCGAAGCACGGCCAAGTTCAACGGCTTGTCGGATCTTGTTATCGCTACCCTGCTCAATTGCCAACCATGTGAAAAGGAACAACTCCCCCTTTTCGGGGAAGTCCTCATAGGCAGCCTCGATGAACGGCCATGCGGCTACCCCGGCAATACGCAAGCCGTCAAGGTTTGCCTCAAGCCGCCTGCCGACGCCGTCGACCACGTTTCCCTCAGGTGGGTCCTCGGCGGCCAACGTGTCGCGCTGCGCCCACAAGAAAGCCGCCAGCTCGGCGTGCTGACGCACAATGTCCTTGACGATGCGATGTTCAACGGTACCGTCCGATTGTTGGCCGTAGCTCCCCGCGACCATCATCAATTTAAGTCGATCGAACCGCCGCGAATACGGTTGGCGGCACTGGCGTGGCTGGTAACGAAAGTACCTCTGATGGTGATGCGACCGTCTTTCTCCATCAGGATCGTTGCCTTGCCGCAGCGTAATTCGATCCGTTCTTCGGCGTGAATCCGCACGCGGTCTCCATCGCGAATAACTGCAGGTGCCGCATGCTTGCGCACCAGTTCCACGATGCGCCCGACGATGAGCGGCCGCCGCGCATCTCCGTCCTCGAACAACAAGGCGATCTCCTGGCCGATCATATCGGATGACAGTTCGGCAAGGCTGCGCGCCGCTAGTGCGGTTTCTTTCGAATTGCCCGGAAATACTACCAGAGGACCGTCTTCGCCGAAACCGAGAAACTGGCCAATTACGACGCCATCGACGCGATCACGAACCTTTTCCATGCTCTAGTTCTCCCCTATTTTCGAACCCTTCATCGTGATGTCGCTAGAAGCCTTGATGCTGATCTTTCCTGACCCTTTGACCGAAATGTCCTTGCCCTCGATCGCGATCGTGCCGTCTTTCTTCATCATGATCTTGGCCGAGCCGGTTGTGATGAGAATTTCGTCACC
This sequence comes from Mesorhizobium sp. M7A.F.Ca.CA.001.08.2.1, assembly GCF_003998455.1. Lineage (NCBI taxonomy): Bacteria > Pseudomonadati > Pseudomonadota > Alphaproteobacteria > Hyphomicrobiales > Phyllobacteriaceae > Mesorhizobium > Mesorhizobium sp. M7A.F.Ca.CA.001.08.2.1. Next base: position 3,711 of record NZ_RZPW01000365.1, read on the forward strand.
GGCGTCGATGACCAGCTTCTTGCCGATTTTGATCGTGCCATTGCCGGTGACAGAAATGGCACTGTCTTTGCCGACCGAGAGGGAATGCGCGCCGGCCACCGATGTCGAATCGTCCTTGCCTACCGAAGCGGTGCGTCCTCCGCCGACCGTCGAACCTTGATCCTTCGCGATGCTCTCGGTGTGGCCGCCGCCTATGGACACGCTCTGATCGGAAGCAATCGTCCAGCTGTCGCTCGCACCTATGCTGTGGTCCTGCGCTGCCCCAACCGTCACGGACCGTGTCGCGCCGATCGTGTTGGTCTGCGGCCCGCCGACGCTTCTGGTCTCCGATGCTCCGACCGTATCGACACGCGCAGCGCCAACGCTCACCGTCTGCACAATCCCCACCGTCTGCGTGTGATTGGCGTCGATGTTCTCCGTCGAGTTCGACACGACATGGATGGTCTCGTTGGCCATGACCGTCAGCGAGCGGTTGGCGCCCACTGTCTCGGTGTCGTTCGAGCCGATGTTGGTGGTCTGGTCCACGCCGACCTTGACGGTCTTGTTGTTTCCGACGTCCTCGTCGAGGTTGTGGCCGACGGAGTGCTTGGCGTCGTGGTCGATGCGGTCGGACTGGTCGTGCTGCACCAGCTTGGTGCGGTCGTGCTTGACCAGAAGGTTATGGTCCTTCTGCGCCTGGAAATTGACCAGTTCGGAGCCGGCCTTGTCCTCGAACATCAGCTCGTTGTAGCCGCCACCGCCTTTGGAGGAGTCGGACTTCCAGCCCGATTGCGTGGCGCTGCCCGGCAGCCCGTAGGGCGGCATCTGCGAGGCGTTGTAGACCCTGCCGGTGATGATCGGCAGGTCCGGGTCGCCTTCGATGAAGTCGACGATCACCTCCTGGCCGATGCGCGGGATCTGGATAAAACCCCAGCCGCTGCCGGCCCAGGTCTGCGACACCCGCACAAAGCAGGAGCTGTTCTGGTCCTTCTTGCCCAAGCGGTCCCAATGAAATTGCACCTTCACCCGCGCATATTTGTCGGTGAATATTTCCTCGCCCGACGGACCGACCACCGTCGCCGTCTGGGGGCCGCGCATGATCGGCCGGGGCGTGATCCGTGGCGGACGATAGGGCAAGGCGGTCGGCGCCAAGCCGAGGATCACCTTGAAATTCTCGCTGTTGACGTCAGCATGGGCTCTGTAACCTGGATCAAACAGTCTGTATTCGGCGCTGACCACCAGATACTCCTGGTTCTGGTCCTCACGCGGAAAGCTATCCAGCTTGAACGTGCAGCCCGAATAGAGGCCGCGCACGGTCCCGACGGCGGCGATGCGCTGGTGGACGGCCTGGATTTCCTCGCGCCGGATCGCGGCCAGGCTGTCTCCCCGGCCCGTTTCGAGATGCGCGCCGGGCTGGCGGTAGTTCTCACCCGCTGCCTCCTTGTGGCTGAACGGCTGGGCCGACTTGGCCATGAGATCGGCGCCCGGCTTCGTGAAATCATAGTCAGTGTGGGCATAGGCGCCTGGGCGCACCGAACTGCCCGGTATCCATTCAGTGATGTATTCGACATCGCGCCGCGAACCCTGACCTTCAAAGTTATAGAGCACTTTCTCGCAGCCCGACGCGGGCTTCAGCTTGCTCATCGCATCGGCCAGGACAAGCGTGTGCTTGCCGTCATCATGCTCGAAGAAATACAGGATGCCTTCATGCTCCAGCAGCCGCTGCACGAAATCCAGATCGGTTTCGTCGTATTGCACGCAATATTCGCGCGGGGGATAAGACCCTTGCAGGCGCAGGTCGAATTCCGCGATACCGTACTTCTTGAAGATGTCTTTGACGATGTCGACGACGCTCTTGTTCTGGAAAATACGGCAATCGGTGGTGTTGCCGAGAAACCAGAGCCACGGCCTGATGACCGCCTCATAGTAGGCCAGCCGATCTTCCAGCCGGGTGAGCCGGAACTCGGAGACGATGCCGCTGAACCAGCGTTTCGGATCGGATTCAGCTTCGATCGAGAGCGGCCCGCCCAGCATCTTCAACGGATCGATATCGGAGTCGGTGCTCACGAATCCGACCGTATAGGCAAAACAACGGCTGATCTCATCGCGTCCGACAAGATGCGTGAAGGTCAACAGCTCGGAGCCAACCGGTGTGCGGACAACGGTGGCACGTTCATTGGGCATGGGTCGAGCCCCCTCCTGGACGCGGCCGCCAATGTGATGGATTTGAAGTTCCCGCTATATTAACAGCATTCCGTTCAGGAACTTCTTAGATCCGCCACGCCAGGCCATGTTGAGCCTACCACATGTTTTCCTGCTGGCCAAAGAGGACATGGGGCGACAGAAACCTAAACCGTATCGCGGTTGGTCGGATTCACGCGCTGCACCTTCAGGTC
>NZ_RZPW01000366.1:0-6071 GCF_003998455.1 Mesorhizobium sp. M7A.F.Ca.CA.001.08.2.1
GGGTAAGAAGGCTTTGGAATGTTCGGAATTTTTTCGCGAAAGAAAAGGCTGCAGCAGTCGACAACGATTTCGGCGTACCAGCCGGAGCAACCGACGGCCAGTCCGCGCGTGACTTCAATTGTTGTCCCGTTTTCAGCAGTCGAGCGCGCCGCTAAGGAAAACTACGTTGCTGACCTCGTGACTGCAGTCATGGATTTCGTGACCGCAATGTTTGATCAGGGCCTCTACAAAGATCACGAAATACCGCCGTCAGCGAGGCAGTTTTTTCACGCTTACCTATACGGGATGGAAGTGGCTAATGGCGGCCATAGCCAATTTATTCACAATTACCGTGATCACCTCGATAAAGTCACCTCGGATGTGCATTTGGCTTTGGCTGGAATGCGAGCAGAAAACCATTTAGCTATTTTGAAACAGATGGTTGCTTGGGTCCGGGAACATCCCAAGGAAGCGGAGGAACAGACTGGATTCGAAGGTGGCCGCGCTGATTTCCTTGATGGACTCGACGATCTTTTTTACAAGGAGGAAGACAGCGTCCCGATGCTTGCCCGCGCAGTGGGTTGGATAGCCTCCTGGCCTGAACTGGAGATTGTCGACGATGCCGAATGCCAGGAGGCCACTCTTGACATTGTGATGGCCAACCCCAGGCGCGAACCTCGATTGCGCCATCGTTCGGTGTTCCATCTGAAAGCAGTGATGACGAGCCGACTTGAAGTGGGCATCGGGCTCGCCTGTGCAGCTTTGCCGCAGCCCGAGGTTAAGCTCGGGCTCGGCAAAGGACGGAGGTTGGGCATAGATGGCGAGAAGCAGATGACATTTCCGGTCGTAACCAACGCCGGCAGGGTGCGTTTGTGCGTAGTCACGCCAACGCATGCGGCTGCATACCAGTACCTGGCTGCTGATGGTACAGAACTGCAACTCGACCTCGGACCGGTCGATAGCGTTGATGAGTTACTTGGCGAAGGTGCTCCACGTGTCGGTCTGAAGCTGTCGCATGTCGGCGCTGATTCAATAGCGACAGTCATCGAACTGGCTGATGAATACGGGGCACCAGCAGCCCTCGACCTTCTTTTGCGCAGGGCTGGAATTGATACGGCAGGAGCAGTTGCTTTGCCATCGATGCTGATTCCGAGCGAGGGAGGATCGGTCGTCAGTTGGACAGTTGCTGCTGACGGTAGACTGCTGTTTTTGGTGTCCTCTCCCAACGGGAGCGCGCTCTTGAGGTCGGGCGCCGAAGATCCGCTGGCGGATGCCCATAGGCTTGAGATCGAAGAACATTTTGTGCGCGCCGAAGCCGATGGTGCCAACTGATCTGGGCTGATTGTCTCGAAATTCTGACGCCAGTGGCACAGGCATGCGAGCCGGTCGCGACCTCACGAACGCGGAGCGTTCGGCTATCCTGAGGCGACAGGCCCTTGCCCGTTCGCCCGCGCCGCCGATTGTTGCGTTGCGGCGAGGGGGGCTTTCGGCTATTGAGGCCCCACCTGAAACGGAGCCCGTTTACACCCGATGAGCCTTGTCGATACGGTCAAGAACGCGTTCGTACCGATCCATCGCGAAGGCTATCCCTTTATCGCGGCCTTTGGCGCGGCAACGCTTTTCCTTGGCTATTTCTCCTCGATCCTGTTCTGGATCGGCCTGATCCTGACCGCCTGGTGCGTCTATTTCTTCCGCGACCCCGAGCGCGTCACCCCGATTGACGACCGCCTGGTGGTCAGCCCCGCCGACGGCATCATCTCGGCGGTCGGACCCGCCGTGCCGCCGCGCGAACTCGGCCTCGGCAATGTCGAGATGACCCGCATCTCGGTGTTCATGAATGTCTTTTCCTGTCACGTGAACCGCGCCCCGGTGCGCGGCCGTATTGCGAAAATCGAACATCGGCCGGGCAAATTCCTCAATGCGGAACTGGATAAGGCCAGCACCGAGAACGAGCGCAACGGCCTGGTCATCGAGAGCCCCAATGGCACGGTCGCTGCCGTCCAGATCGCCGGCCTGGTGGCGCGGCGGATCGTCTGTTGGGCCGAGGCGGGCGGCTCGATCGGCACCGGCGAGCGTTTCGGCCTGATCCGCTTCGGCTCGCGCGTCGATGTCTTCCTGCCCTTGACCGCCACGCCGCGCGTTGCCGTCGGCCAGACAGCGGTCGGCGGTGAAACCGTGCTGGCCGAATTCGGCGGTGTCGCCGGCACACCCCTCGTGCGGATTTCCTGAGCCGTGGGCACGCAGTATAAGAAGTTCGAGGCCCATGCCAGCGGCGGTCCGCGCATCCGCGAAATCCCGATGCGCATGGTGCTGCCCAATCTGGTCACCGTGCTCGCCATCTGCGCCGGCCTGTCCGGCATCCGCTTCGGCTTCGAAGGTCGCTTCGAGCCGGCGGTGGTGATGGTGCTGCTTGCCGCCTTCCTCGACGGCATCGACGGCCGCTTGGCGCGGATGCTGAAGGCGACCTCGAAATTCGGCGCGCAGATGGATTCGCTGGCCGACATCGTCAATTTCGGCGTGGCGCCGGCTCTGGTGCTCTATGCCTTCCTGCTCGACCGCGCCGGCTCGCCGGGCTGGATCGCGGCACTGCTGTTCGCCATCGCCTGCGGGCTGCGCCTCGCCCGTTTCAACGTGCTCGATGACGAGAAGGCCGATCGCCCGATATGGCAGTCCGAATATTTCGTCGGCGTGCCGGCGCCGGCGGGCGCGGTGCTGGTGATGCTGCCGCTCTATCTCTATTTCCTGCGCACAGGGCTGGAGCCCAGTCGTCCAGCGGCCTTCGTCGCCACCGGCTTTACCATACTGGTCGCCTTCCTGCTGGTCAGCCGGCTGCCGGTCTATTCCGGCAAGAGTCTGAAAATCCCGGGCGACAGGGTGTTGCCGATCATCCTGGGTGTCGTGCTCTACGTACTGCTGCTGATGACCTACCCCTGGTACACGCTGACCGCTTCGGTTGCCGGCTACCTGATCTTCCTGCCGTTCAGTGTGCGCGCCTATTCGAAACGCGCCAAGCTGGAGGGCGAGAAGGTACCGCCTTCGGATATAGGTTAGAAGGTCGGCGGAAGTGCTTGATCCGACTCAGGCCGCGACGCCGAGCCCCAGCCTGTCGATCGCCAGCTTTCGGGTCGAGACATAGTCGGTCTTGCCCGAACCCAGCACCGGGATTTCCTCGACCTTGACGATGTCGTTGGGCACCATCAGTTCGGCGGCGCCGGCTTGTTTGCCGAATCTGCGCAACTCGTCGGGATTGGCGTCGTCGGCGGTGGTGACCAGCACGATGCGCTCGCCGCGCCTCTTGTCCGGCACCGCTACCGCCGCATGGCGTTCTTCCGGCCACAGCGACTGCACCAGCATCTCGACAGCACCCAGCGACACCATCTCGCCGGCGATCTTGGCGAAGCGCTTGGCGCGGCCGCGAATGGTGATGAAGCCTTCGCGGTCGACAGCGACGATGTCGCCGGTGTCGTGCCAGCCCGTCAGCGGCTGCAATTCACCGGGGCGGTCCGCGGTCATGTAGCCCATCATCAGGTTCGGTCCGTCGAGCCACAATTGGCCGGCATCGCTGATGCCTTCGATCGGCTCAAGCTTCATGCGCATGGCCGGCAGCAGCCGGCCGACCGTGCCGTCGCGGCCATGGATTGCCGTGTTGACGGCAACCACCGGTGCCGCCTCTGTCAGTCCGAACCCTTCGATGATCTCGGCCTGGAAGCGTTCGCGATAGACGCGGCGGGTTTCCGGCTTCACCGCCTCGGCGCCGGCAACGACGAAGCGCAGGCTGGAAAAATCGCCGTCCTTGGCGGTGCGCGCATAGTTGGCGAGGAAAGTGTCGGTGCCGAACATAATGGTCGGTTTCACCTTGCGCGCAACCTCGGGGATGATCTTGTAGTGCAGCGGCGAGGGGTAGAGGAACAGTTTTACCCCGGTGACCAGCGGCAGGATGGTGCCGCCCGTCAGGCCGAACGAATGGAACACCGGCAGCACGTTGAGCAGGATGTCGGCGGGCGAGATGGTGATGCGCGCCTCAGCCTGCATGGCGTTGGCGTAAAGGTTCTTGTGCGACAGCACGACTGCCTTCGGCGTGCCTTCCGAGCCCGAGGTGAACAGGATCACCGCCGGCTTGGCCGCGTCCTGTCGCTGCAGCGGCCAGCGCCACAGCAAGGCGGCGGCAAGCTTGTCCAGCGCGGTGACGCTCTCCCGCACATCCTCGAGCCAGAGAAGCCTGGCGCCGCCCTTTTCGACCGCCGCGACGATATCGGCAAGGTCGGCCTTCTCGACGAACGCGCGGGACGAAATCACGGTCCTTATCACCGCCGTGCGTACGGCCGCGGTGACGCTCGCCGGCCCGGCCGTATAGTTGATCATCGCCGCCACCCGGCCGGCCGACAGAAGGCCGGTGAGCGACAGCACGACGCCGTTGGCATTGGGCAGCATCACGCCGACCGCCTCGCCCGGAGCCGTCACCGCCTCGAAGCGCCTGCCCAGGACGCGGGCGCCGATGAACATCTTGCGGTAGCTCAGCGCGCCGGAGATGACATCCTCGATGATCGGGTGCGAGGCACCTACGCGGTCTGCGGCATCGCGCATGGCCAGGAACAGGCCGCGATCGAGGTCGGTGCCGAAGAGCCGCGCCTCGGCGACACGGTCGAACAGCGCGTTGGTGTTCGAGGCCTGCTCGGGGTTGCGCGCCACCAGTTCGGCGATGGTCATCCGCTCCAGCACGCTGATCGACAGCTGCGGCAACCAGTGTCGTGGCGCCTTGTCCGCGGGCGTCAGCGACACCGGCAGGCTGCGTGCGCCGCCGACGAAGATCGGCACGATTTTGGCATCGGCCTGCATGGCGATGCGGGTGACGGCACGAAACAACCGAAACGTCTTGACGTCAGGCTCGACCGCATCCGGCAGATAGACGGCGAGCCGGCCCTTGCCCTTCAGCACCCGCACCAACCGGCGGCTGACGAAGACATGTTCGGCGTTGAAGGCGATGGTGCGGCCAAGCTCGCGCCAGGGTTCGAGCCAGGGCGAGCGCGCCGAGACCTCATCGAGAATATGCAGCGTGTCTTCCGGCAGCAGCGACAGCATCAGCGCCGGCTCGAAGCGCGATTGATGCGAGATGACGTAGATGACTGGAGCCTGCGCCTTGCGGGCGATCCTGATGCGGCTGTCTTCGATCCGGTAGGCAAGCTTGAACGGAACATAGAGCAGCGCCTGGGTGAAGCGCAGGCCGAGGCGGAATTTTTCCGCCACGCCGATCAGCAGCCAAGCCAGAACAAGACCCGCAAGCAGCGCCAGTGTCAGGATCATGCCGCGTCTCTCCCAACGTTTTTAGCATCTCGGCTCTTTGCGGCCGTGTCGGCCAGAACCTAGACGATGTGGGAACAAGGTCAATGCGCAGCTTTTGCTTCCCCGGTGCGGGAAGCTGCTTCTCATGCCGCCTGCAGCCGTCCACTGATGAAACGAAATTCCTGGGTCTTGCCGCCATAGCCGTAAGCGGCTGCCGGCACTTCATGCACGAAGGCGTAGCTCTCCTCGTGCACGCCGCCCAGCAGACGGCCGAAGGCAGCGAAGATCGCCTTCAGATAGGCCTCCAGTTCAAGTTTGGTGTTGGTGCCGTCGACCACCTTGATATCAAGCCAGAACGTGTTGGTGCCGTGCTCGGCCAGCGATTTGCCGCCGGCGAACCAGTGCTGCGGATCGACGTAGGACACGGCAACTGCCGTGATCGTCGGGTCCTTGCGCAGCTGCGTCGCGGTGATTTCTGTGGCCTCCTTCGCGATGCGAGCGGAAAGCGCCGCGTCAGGCTTGCCGGCGACGCTGATGTTGATGATGGGCATTTTTCTTCTCCTTGGCTTGCGGGGCGTCCGATCGCCCGTTGAACAACCATGCCATCATCTTTCGATCAAAAAAATCGAATTGTTTTTAACTGAAGCTTCGATAATATCGAAGTATGGAAACACTGGATCCAGATCTGCTCCGAACCTTCCTTGCTTTCGTCGACAGCGGCTCGCTGGCCCAGGCGGCTGCAAGCATCGGCCGTTCGCCCTCGGCGGTGACCGCCCAGATGCAGCGGCTCACCGACGATTTTCTCCAGCCGC
>NZ_RZPW01000367.1:0-6061 GCF_003998455.1 Mesorhizobium sp. M7A.F.Ca.CA.001.08.2.1
CTGTTGAGCGGAGCAAAACGCTGCTGGCCGGCCCCGGCGCCGCCACGGCCGTCGCCGATGCGGTAGGTGCCGGCACTGTGCCAGGCCATGCGGATGAACAGCGGCCCGTAATGGCCGAAGTCGGCCGGCCACCAATCCTGCGAATCCGTCATCACCTGGTGCAGGTCCTTGATCACCGCATCGAGATCGAGCGACTTGAATTCCTCGGCATAGTCGAACTCTTCGCCCATCGGATCCGAAAGGTTCGATTGCTGATGCAGAACGCCAAGGTCCAGTTGGTTCGGCCACCAGTCACGGTTCGTCCTGCTGGAGGATCCGTGCGCAACGGGGCATTTGCCGGCACTGGGATCATCGGTCTGTGCGTCCATGTTCTTCTCTCCGATCGTGGCTGAGTTGAGCTGTTCAACTGCTGCGTGAACAGGAACACAAAAATGTCCCTGTAGGCGGTCCGTTTCATGGCTGGCGCGATGACCTGAGCCCGATACGCGACCGAATATGTTGGATGTCCTGTTGCTGCGGGCATGCGCCTCACCAGGCGGTCCCGGCTGCTCCTCATCTTCGTTACGACTCCTATAGCAAAGCCGCTTGATTAATTTAAGTTGGATTTCCTGATTGCAGCGATAAGATGACATTATGACAAACCTGACGCTGAAGCAGCTGCGTTATTTCGAGGCGCTGGCCCGGCACAATCATTTCGGCCGCGCCGCCGATGCCTGCTCGATCTCGCAGCCCGCCATCTCGGTGCAGATCCGGGAGTTGGAGGAAACGCTGGGCACGGAGCTTTTCCAAAGAGGCCCACGCCAGGTCCGGCTGACCAATTTCGGCGAGGAATTCGCCTTGCGCGTCCGCGACATCCTGCGCTCGGTGGATGAGCTGACGGATCTGGCCCGCGCCTCGCGCGACCGGCTGGTGGGACGGTTGCGCATCGGCGTGATCCCGACGATCGCACCCTACCTCCTGCCTGCCATCATCGGCAACCTCGCCCGCATGCATGACGGGCTCGATATCCACGTGCGCGAAACGCAAACGCAGAAGCTGATCCAGGAACTGGCCGACGGCCGGCTCGACGCGGCCATCGTCGCCTTGCCGGTGTCGGAACCCTCGCTGACGGAAATCGTGCTGTTTGCCGAGAACTTCGTGCTGGTCCGGCCCGGCGAGGACGAGGGAAAGCCGGTCCCCAACCGCGAAATGCTGCGCGAGATGCGGCTGCTTCTGCTGGAGGAAGGCCATTGTTTTCGCGATCAGGCGCTGTCGTTCTGCAACATGCATTCGGCGCGGCCTAGGGAGTTGCTGGACGGCAGCTCGCTGTCGACCCTGGTGCAAATGGTCGGCGCCGGTGTCGGCGTCACCTTGATTCCCGAAATGGCCGTGCCGGTGGAGACGCGCTCGGCGGCGGTGTCTGTCGCCCACTTTGCCAACCCCCAACCTTCGCGGACGATCGGCATGATCTGGCGCAAGACAAGCCCGATCGCCAAACAGCTGATGCTTATATCCGAAGTGGTTCGCCAGGCGGCCGAAACGTTGCGCGCGCAGCACAATCCGGCATCGGTTGAGCTGAACCTGGTAGCAGCCGCCCAATGAAGGCTTGGCTGACCCGATCGTCAGCCTGCCGCGCGGAACCGGATCTCGCCCTTGTTCAGGAAGCAGGTCTTGTTGAACAGCGACAGATCCAGAGGGTTAGGCAACCGCACATCGCCGATATCGGGAACCGGCTTCTGCGCCGGGTCGTAGGACCGATCGATCTGCGAGATGAAGACGAGGATCAATCCCCTGTCGCCGGCAAACGCCTTCAGCGTGCGAACCTGCGCCATCAGCTCCGGATTCTGCCGCTTCTGGTCGAGCAGTTGCAGGTAGTCGATCACCACCAGCGTGCCGCGCGGCGCCGAGCCCAATGCCTTGACGATGTAGTCGGCGCTGATGGCGTCGGAATTGTCGAACACGAACCGGTCGTTGAACTGCACCGGGTCTGCCCCGATGGCTCGAAACCGGTCGAGCACATCCCGCTGCGTATACTCCAGCGTGAAGAACACGCCCCGACTGCCGGACTTCATGGCTTCGATTGCCAGTTCGAGACTCATCAGCGTCTTGCCGTGGCCGGGTCGTGCACCCACCAGGACCAGATCGCCGGGCGCAAGTTGCGCAAACAGTGTGCCGGCACGCGCCGCCCCGGCTGCCTTGGCCGCAAGCAGGCTCCAACTGGCGAAGCCTTCCCGTACTGCAACACGGTCAAGCGCTTCGTGGAGCGGAATTTTGGCCTCGCGGGACAAAAGCCTGGCTTGACGCTTCAGATGATAGACGGGCGCGGACAGTTTCATGACAAACCTCCTGGTGCGAGCCGTTTTCGCAACCCCTCCTTATGCCAAGCGCTCGAACAGTTGGTTCGGTGATGAGAGAGCCCTGCATGGATGATGCTTTCCCGGCGGAGGGAGGAGGCGTGAGCCACGCCAGAATCAGATGATAGCTCAATCCCTGCGTATCGAAAATCGCGGAACTCGAGAGATCAGGTTCCGAACTCGCGGCTTTTCGCGATAGGAATTTTTTCTTGACTCCCTGCACTCAGCTATGGTACATATTTGTCCATGGTGCTGATTTGCGCCAATGGCCCGCCGCACAGGCGGGTTTTTCGTTTGATGCTCCGTCAGCCAACGCGCCGACGAGCTCGAAGGAACCCGCCAACCCGAGTTCGTTGCCCTGCTTCAAGGATACGAAGACGTCCGCCGCAAGCCTGGAGCCAGCATGTCGGCGTAGGGCCGTTGCATGCGTCGACCTGCTTTGCGGATCTTCATGCGGGTACGCTAAACAAGATGTGTTTCGCCTGATAATGCGAGGCCATCTATGATCGATTCTCGCGGCAAATACCGCAAGAAATCGCCATTCGCTTCGACAGGAGAATTGATCCGTGCGGTTGAGATCTGTTTGTCTGGGCGTCGTCGCCAGCTTTTTCGTCGCCGTCATCGCCGTGACGGTGTCCGCTCGATCCTTTGCCGCATCATCTGACGTTCCGGCCTGGTTGCAGGCTCATGTCGGCAACAGCGACGGCCAGATCTCACAAATTGTCCTCGAACGAGCCCGCGCGCTTTATCGGAAGAAGGTCGCCCAAGGGGCCGTCAAGAACCCCTGCTACTTCGCCATGGATGCGACACGCCCCAGCGATCTGGGCAATGGCGTGCTCGGCCGCCGCTACTACGTCATCTGCGAGGCCAGCGAGTCCTTCCGCGCGATTTCGTCGGGTCATGGCAGCGGGCGGAATCTGAAGGGCGTCGTCGATTTTTCGAATGGCAGCGGTGCGCTAGGAACTTCGGCAATGCGATGGATTCATCGTTGACGGCCGGCGGCGCCTATATGACCCGCGAGGCGAAAACCTCGTTCAAGGGTTATTACCGCACTGGTGCGAAACGGGACGTGGCTTTCCAGCGCACCTTCATCCAGTTCGACGGCGAAGGCGAAGCCGCGAACGCCAGGCAGCGGGTGATCGGCGGCCACGCAGCCCAGGTGCTGCACGGCCTGTGCCTGCGCAAAAATCCGAACAGCTCGCATGCCGACCATGACGGCTTCGTACCGTTCGGCAAGCTGGTGGATTATGCCGGCGGTCGCAGCAATGGCTGCACCAGTTGGTCGCCGGCGGATGCGCAGCAGATTATCCCGATGGTCAAGGACAATCCGACGACGCTCTACATCTACCCGGAATCGCGCGACATCGCCGCGGTCGCAGCCAACCATTCACAGCCGGGCGCCTATTGGAACGCGTCCTGCCTGAAGGAAATCGGCACACCGAAATTCTGGCCGCGAAAGACCCTCGAGCCGATCATCGCCCAATACAGGAAGGATCATCCGGCACCGCCGCCGCAGCCAGTGCCGATTTGCACGCAGCCGTGACGTCCGCTTCGGCATGCGAACCATGCGCATTGATCAGCAACCCGTCGTGAACCGGTATCGATCCCGATCTCCGAGGTTTGGCAGCGTCTGACTCCCCTCGCGTCGTCGATGTCGGTAGCCAAAGGCTGGGATAGGTTCATTTGTAACCTCGGCGCGTTGGTCCCCAGAGACAACGCGCGCCCATGGCGCGGACGGCCGCCGCCGGACCAAGGGTACCCGCGGCAGGAAGGAAGCGGCACAGAAGGCTGCCAGAACGCGAACACATCACGCTTACATTGAACGTCTTCTTCGAGGACTGGCGCTCCGGGTGACGACTATGATCGAGACATGGGTAATCGCCTGCGCCTCGCACCTTCCCGCCGCGTTGTATGTCGCGAACGGATCGGGAGTGGCTGAATGCTCCCGGCGAGGACAGTTCCCGGTGCCGTGTCCAGGCCGATTGGTTGGAACCAACGGCCTGCTCTCCAGTTAGAAAGCCAGCAAGTCTGGTTGTAGCCTTGCCGCCATGTGACCGACGGTTTCAAGGCCACCGATTGAGCTTCGGAAGCGTGGAGAGCACGCTTGATGGAGAAAATCATGAACCAATGGTCAAACGCCAAGCTCTGTGACGTAGCAAATCTGGTCCTCGGAGCAATTCTCTTCTTCTCTCCATGGATATTCGCCTTAGCGGCGGGGACACAGTCCCAGAATGCCATGGGCAGCGGCATCGTGATTGTCGTGCTTTCGGTTGCCGCCCTCTTCGCCTTTGCTGTCTGGGAGGAATGGCTGAACCTCGTTGTGGGTCTTTGGGTAGTTGTGTCTCCCTGGGTGCTTGGATTCCAGGCAACCACAGCCATGGGCGTGCATGTTGTAATCGGCGTTCTGGTCGCGGTTCTGGCTGCGATCGAGCTGTGGATGATGAACCAGAACCCGCCGACGCAGTCTACGGCCTAGCAGGACTGGGCGTCCTTGCGGCGGCCTGATCGTGACGGATTGGCCGCCGACAAATTGGCATCCCGCTGGGTCGCCGATGATGGTGGAAAATCATCTGACGGTGGCCCCCGGGAGGCCAGCGTGCCTGCCGCCGCAACCTCGGCTGCACAGCCGCTGACGACAGCCCTGCAGACAGCGTCGCCGAAAGCCAGACAACAGGAGGTATGCCGACATGAAAGCAATCCGCATCCACGCTTTTGGCGGACCTGAGGTCCTTTCGATCGATCAGGTCCCCTCGCCTCAGCCGCTTGACGACGAGGTTGTGCTCAGGGTCCGCGCCGCAAGCGTCAATCCGATCGACTACAAGACCCGCGAAGGGTCGGTGAGCGAGACCCTGCCGGTCACGCTCGGGCGCGACGTATCCGGCACGGTGGAAATATGCGGTACGCGGGCGCATACGTTGAAGAAGGGCGACCCGTTGTTTGCGATGCTTGGTCATGACCGGGGCGGCAATGCCGAATATGTCGTGGTCAAGGCGACGGAGGCGGCTGCCAAACCGGATCGTCTAAGCCATGTCGAAGCCGCGGCGGTGCCGCTTGCCGGCATCACCGCATGGCAAGGCCTTTTCGACCATGGCGGCCTCAAATCCGGACAACGGGTTCTCATCCATGGCGGCGCCGGCGGCGTCGGTCATCTGGCGATCCAGCTGGCCAAGGCCGCGGGCGCGTTCGTCGCGACAACCGTTTCCGCCGAGGACGTCGTTTTCGTGCGTGAGCTTGGCGCCGATCAGACGGTCGACTACAAGAATCAGCGTTTCGAAGAGGTCGTCGATGCGGTCGACCTGGTGTTCGATCTTGTCGCGGGCGACACGCAGGAGCGCTCCTGGGAGGTGCTCAAGCCTGGCGGGACGCTCGGTTCCACGCTTTCCCAACCGTCGCAGGAAAAGGCAAACTTGCGTCGGGCGCGTGGCGTCTCCTACCTGGCCGAGCCGAATGCGGCGCATCTTGCCGAGATCGGCCGCCTCATCGAGGCCGGCAAGGTCACCCCCTTCGTGCAAGCCACCTACCCTCTTGGAGAGGTCGCCAAAGCGGAAGAACGGCTGGAAAATGAGCATGTGCGTGGCAAGATCGTGCTTGAGGTTTCCGCCTAGAGCGGTTCACGACTTGATGGAATCGTAGGGGATTCCCGATTTGTGAGTTTTGTGATTCAAGATGCTGGCTGGAGTGGAGGCCAGCATCTGATGACGCGACCTTTTTCCAATGATCTTCGCGAA
>NZ_RZPW01000368.1:0-6051 GCF_003998455.1 Mesorhizobium sp. M7A.F.Ca.CA.001.08.2.1
TGGTCGACCGCGACGACCCGGTGGGCGTCGTCGAGGATTTCTTCTCGATGCTGTCGCGCCCGCATCTCAAGCTGCCGAAAGTGTTCGTCCTGCCCGATGTCCGGCTCGATGGCCCGGTGGCGAGCCTGTTTGCCACCGTGGCCGAGACGCGCGGCCTGATGCTGGTCACCACCGGCCAGACCCTGCGTCCGGCGCTGGAGAGCGAGCTCGACGGCGATGACTATCTGAAGGCCTCGCTGCGTTCGCACCATTATCGCGAGTTCCGGCGGCTGAAGCGGCGCCTTGGCGACCTCGGCAGGCTGGAGCATGTCGTGGCGCGCGGCCCCGAAGACATCCGCCACGCCATCGAGAACTTCCTGACGCTGGAGGCGGCCGGCTGGAAGGGCCGCGAACGCACCGCCATGGCGATCGACCGTTTCCGCGCCGCCTTCGCCCGCGAAGCCGTGCACCGGCTGGCCGAGCAGGACATGTGCCGCATCCATTCGCTGACGCTCGACGGCCGCACCATTGCCTGCCTGATCGTCTTCGTCGAAGCCGGCATCGCCTACACCTGGAAGACCGCCTATGACGAGACGCTGGCCAGCTATTCGCCGGGCACCTTGCTGATGATCGAGGTGACCAGGCAGCATCTCGACGATCCCAACATCATGATGACCGATTCCTGCGCCGTGCCCGACCATCCGGTGATGAGCCGGCTATGGGCCGAGCACAAGCCGATGGGCACGCTGGTGATCGGCCTGACGCCGGACGCCGACCGCCTCACCCGCCAGGCCGCCTCGCAACTGCACCTCTACCGCGAAACCCGCAACATGGCCCGCCTGCTGCGCAACCGCATGAAGAGCTTGTTGGGGCGGCGCTGAGGCAGGCAGGGTGCGGTTCTGGAAGGATGGCACATTTTCGCTGCAATATTTGACACAGAGGTGGTCGGGACTTTACTTCGATTGCCCAAGAGGCAAGCGCTAAGATCGACTTCCGCTTCAAAAAAACGAGATTTCTTGCAGCAATTTTCCGGTGAAACCCGGCAAGATCTACTCGCATTCTTGTCCTTGATGCACGATAGTCTAGTGATTCGGTCCGCGATGAGAGAAAAATGTCGCTGAATCATGAGGCCAACGGCGCCCGGCACATCAGTGCGAACGACAGCGCCGTTGTCCGAAGGGCCGACGAAGACTTCGAAGAACTGATTCGAAGCATCCGAGCCGCCACGCATCAAGCTTTGCCTCTCTTCGAAGAGGAGCCCGTGACCGGATTGGCCCAGTCAGACACGCTGGCCGCCTCCCTCGGCTCGACTTCGGCCCGGACGGGCTCGAGTCAGGCCCACGCCATGCGCGGCTCCTCGCTCTTGTCCAACGATGACGACTTGGCGTGGTCGCTGGTTGAGGACTATGTGGCCAGGCTCAATGCGCAAACGCACGATGCCGACGCTCCCGATACGGACAAATGGGACTTGCAGGAAGAGGTGGCGAAGCTGCAACGCTTGCAGGATCGCACCTCGAAAGAGCTTGGGCGAAAATCGCGCGAGCTATCGATCGCAAGCAAGACCATCGCCGACCTGGAGGTCCAACTCAACAGGGCACGGCAGACCATTGCGCAGGCAGATAGGCATGCCGGCCAGCGCGCAACACGGTTCCTCGAGGCGAATGTCGAGGTCGAGCGCCTGGGACGGAACCTGGCGCGCGTGTCGGGGCAACTCCGCGACGAGACCATGGCCAGGCAAGCCGCCGAGCAGGCGCGTGAGGACGTTGCATCGCGGCTCGCCAGCTTGCAACAGGCCGCCATGCTGCTTCGTTCCAAGGTCGCGGACTACCAGCTCCACAACGAACGACTGACCGGCAAACTATCTGCGCAGATGCTTGTACAGCAGGACCTGCAGGCGCGGCTGTCCACGGTCGAGCATCAGCGCGGCGTTCTCGGCGATTGCGCCGCCGCCGCGCAGGAACGGGCCGTGGAACTTGAAAAGAGGTTGCGCTCGCTCCAGCGCAGCGCCCCCGATCAAAGCGTGGTCCGCGCAACGCCGAGCGCCGGGCAGCGCGCCGAGGACGTGGCCGAGCATCGGCGCCAAACCTCGGAAACCGAGATTGCGAATTTACGCCAGGAGCGCGACGCGGCGCGCCGGGACTGTGGCGCGGTGAAGGTTCAACTCGCCGATCTCCGCTTGCGCGGCATGACCGACGAACTCGCGCATGCCCGTTGCCGCAACGAGAACCGCCAGCTTCACCAAAGGCTGGAAACGCTGACACGCCAGGATCCGCCCAGCGGACCGGCAGCCGATGACAGCGCCGATCTAGAACGGACATTCGACGAATTGCTGGCAGCTGGCGAGATCGGCCCGGCCAATGACGGCGACCCCAGCGTGGCGCGCAAAGCGTGTTGATCGCCTGCTGAGACGTATCGGGAGCCAAAGCGACCGTGACGCCCTTCGTCTATTGAACTTCGAGTGACCCGCCACCCGAAGCTCGGAGAGCGAAGGGTGGTGCCCCTAGCCGGGATCGAACCAGCACTCCTTGCGGAACTCGATTTTGAGTCGAGCGCGTCTACCAATTCCGCCATAGGGGCTCAGGCCGGGCGGCCTGGATGGCGCGGGACTATACGGTTGGAGGCCTGTTCGTCAACTGGCCAATTCCTCGTCGCCCCGGATGCGACCAAACTGCGCCTTTCGATTTCGTGACGGGGCTGCCATTGTGCAGCGCGGAAAATCTTTCTAGACAGGCGGCGCATCAAAGCGCGGCACGTCCGCGGGGACGGATGGCGTGCGCTGGGTCTTTGTTCTGTGCATGCCGTTACACCCCAACCTGCCTGCAATTGAACGACACGCATTAGGAGTGCCGATGCTTCGCGGACTTTACGACTGGACCCTGTCGCTGGCGGCCCGCAAATCCGCCGAATGGTGGCTGGCCTTCATCGCCTTCGTCGAAAGCTCGGTGTTCCTGGTGCCGGCCGACGTGCTCTATCTGCCGATGGCGCTGTCGCGGCCGGACCGCGCCTACCGCTATGCGCTGATCGCCACCGTCGCCTCGGTGCTGGGCGGCATCGCCGGCTGGTTCATCGGCCACTATGCCTATGACGCGGTCGCCAGGCCGATCCTCGAATTCTACGGCAAGTACGACGAGTTCGAGCAACTGCGCGCGGGCGCCGGCGTCGGCTTCATCGTCCTGATGCTGATCACATCGGGTGCCGCCCACCTGCCGCCGATCAAGGTGGTGACGATCCTGTCCGGTGTCATCGGCGTCAATTTGCTGCTGTTCATCGTGCTGGCGATCGTGGCCCGCGGCGCCCGCTTCCTGCTGCTCGCCTGGCTGCTGCGCCGCTATGGCGAACCGATCCGCGAATTCATCGAAAAGCGCCTCGGCCTGATCGCCGGCGCCGGCGCGGTTGCCCTGATTTTGCTCTATATCCTGGTCAAATACGCGTTCTGAACAGAACCATTGCAAGCCGGACGGACCGATTGAAATGACAGCGACCATGAATGCCGACACCGGACGCCAGCGCACGCTGACCGCCTTGTTCCTCGCCGTCGCCATGGCCGCCACCGTCGGCTCGGCGCTCGGCTTCCAGTATCTCGGCGGCTATATCCCCTGCCACCTCTGCCTCGAACAGCGCACGCCCTACTATATCGGCGTCCCGCTGATGGTGCTGGCGGTGATTGCATCGATGCTGCACGCACCCAGCTGGCTGACACGCGGCCTGCTGGCCGTCGGCGGCATCCTGATGCTCTACGGCCTCTATCTCGGCGTCTACCACTCCGGCGTCGAATGGCAGTGGTGGGCCGGCCCGACCGATTGCACGGCGGGCGCCGGGCCGGTCGACACCGGCGGCAAGGGCGTGCTCGACGCGCTCGACAAATTCGTGCCGCCATCCTGCGACAAGGCCGCCTTGCGCATCCTTGGCCTGTCGCTGGCCGGCTGGAACGCCATCGCCAGCCTGATCCTCGCCGCCGTCGCCTTCCGCGGCGCCCTCACCCGCGACTAAGCCAATTCGATTGAACGGCGCGACGCAGAGTTCGCGCAAAAATTCGCCAGGCTGAGTCGGATGGCGCGGCTTTCGAGAACCGGAGCGGAGCGTACTGAAGTACGTGAGCACCGGAAGCGCAGAAAGCTGCGTCAGGCGGCCAGCATGGCGGATTTGTGCCGAACTCTATGGTTCGAGTTCGACATCCCAGTAGAGATAATCCATCCAGCTTTCATGCAGATGGTTGGGCGGGAACAGGCGGCCATTGTTGTGCAGATCGTGCACCGTCGGCTGGAAAGGCTTCTGCAGCGGCCACATCTTGGCGTGCGCCGGCATCATGCCGCCCTTCCTCAAATTGCACGGCGAGCAGGCGGCAACGACATTCTCCCACGTCGTCGCGCCGCCGCGATGGCGGGGGATGACGTGATCGAAGGTCAGGTCCTCCGGCGTGCCGCAATATTGGCACTGGAAGCGATCGCGCAGGAAGACGTTGAAGCGGGTGAAGGCCGGGTGCCTGGAGGGCTTCACATAGGCCTTAAGACTGACAACGCTCGGCAGCCTCATCGAGAAGGTCGGCGAGGAGACGGCGTGCTCGTATTCGGCGACGATGTTCACCCGGTCGAGGAACACCGCCTTGATAGCGTCCTGCCACGACCAGAGCGACAAGGGGTAATAGCTGAGCGGACGGTAATCCGCATTCAGCACCAGTGCTGGAAGCCCATCCGGAGATACGGCAACCGTCACGTGTTCACCTCCTTGGTTCTAGACCCGAACGGCACGGATACTGTAAGCCCGACATGACAGGGATGTGAAGCGGATTGTCGCGTCGCTGAAGCGCCAAAAATGCATGATTTTTATGATTTTTCGCGGATTCAGGCCGGCGGCGCGGCGTCCCGCCCTCTGGTTTCACGATAATAGGACCAGAAAAGCCGCGATGCGACACCTCGCCACGGGCTCCATGATTCGGCCAATGCGATCAGCGTTTTCTCCGGCGGACGCGGCTCGATGCCGAGCGCGTGGCCGACCGCGCTCTGCAGCGCGACATCACGCGCGGGGAAAATGTCGGGGTGCCCGGCGGCGAATAAAAGGTACACTTCCGCCGTCCACGGGCCGATGCCGGACACCGCCGTCATTGTCGTGATCGCCTCCTCGGCATCGAGCGAACAGAGGTGATGCAGGTCGAGGCCGTCGACCACGGCCTGCGCAATTGCGATCAGGCCGCGCTGCTTCGGCCGCGACAGGCCGGCCTCGCGAAACATGTCCTCGCCGGCGGCCAGGATCGCCTGCGGCGTCAGCGGATCGACGAGCTTGGTCAGCCGGCCGAAGATCGCATCGGCGCTGGCGCGGGACACTTGCTGCGAGACGACGATCGACGCCAGGCTTCGAAACCCCGGTTCGGACAGCCGCAGCGGCACCTCGCCGGCCATGCCGCGCACCTTTTCCAGGCGCGGGTCGATCACGCAAAGCGCATCGAGCCCCCGGGCAATGTCGTCTGATGTCGCGATACGCTGCATGCTTTCTTGTTCCTGAACCGGCAGCACGGTAGCAATTGGCAAAACCGCCGCACAACCCGATTGCCGCCGCAGAGATGACACTCCTGACATTCCGCTTCGCGCCCAGCCCCAATGGCGACCTGCATCTCGGCCACGCCTATTCGGCGCTGCTCAACCAGAAGCTGGCGGCACGGGCGGACGGCCGCCTGCTGCTGCGCATCGAGGATATCGACACGACGCGCTGCACGCCGCAATTCGAGGCCGGCGTGCTTGCCGACCTGGAATGGCTGGGGCTTGGCTGGGAAGAGCCGGTGCGCCGCCAGTCCGAGCATTTCGCCGAATACCAGGCGGTGCTCGAGCGGCTGGTCCGGGAGGAACTCGTCTATCCCGCCTTCATGAGCCGTGGCGAGATCCGCGCCTTCATCGCCGACAGCGAAAAGCGTGGGCGCGACTGGCCGCGCGATCCCGATGGCGTGCCGCTCTACCCCGCCGCGGACAAGGCGCTGCCAGTCAAGGAACGCCAGCGGCGGATCGCCGGGAATGCGCCCTTCGCCTGGCGGCTGGATGTCGATGCCGCCTTGGCGCGTGTCGGCAAGGACCTGTCTTGGAC
>NZ_RZPW01000369.1:0-6036 GCF_003998455.1 Mesorhizobium sp. M7A.F.Ca.CA.001.08.2.1
GCCTTGCGACAGCGTCGAGCGAAGCAGTTTCAGCCGCTCCTGGCGGCCGCCAATTCCTATCTCCGACCAGGCGCCTGGAAAGGGCGACAGGCCACGAATATGATTGTGGACCTCACTTGCCGAGCGAGTCCAGTCCACGCGAGTCTCGGATTTATCGATTTTCTTGGCGTAGGTCACCCCATCCACAGCTTGTGTGGTGAATGTCAGGGTGTTCCCTTCCAACCGCGCCAGCGCTTCCACCATCAAGGCAGCACCGACACTCATCAACCGATCATGCAGATCGCCGGCTGTCATATCGGGTTCGATGGCGCACTTTTCAACCAGCCCGACCGGACCGGTGTCCAGGCCCTCTTCCATGCGCATCACCATCATGCCGCTTTCCAGGTCACCGGCCATGATGGCGCGCTGGATGGGGGCGGCGCCGCGCCAGCGCGGCAGAAGCGACGCATGGCCGTTGACGCAGCCGAGCCGGGTTGCCTCCAGAACCGCCTTCGGCAGCAGCAAGCCATAGGCGACGACCACCGCCACATCGGCCTGCAAGGCGCGAAAAGCGGCCTGTTCGGCCTCGCCTTTGAGCGAAACCGGCGTCCGCACCTCGATGCCCAGTCGCTCCGCCTCGCGCTGCACCGGCGACGGCGTCAGCTCCAGCCCGCGTCGTCCGGCAGCGCGCGGCGGCTGGGTATAGACGGCTGATATCTCATGGCCAGCCTCGGCGATCGCGCGCAAGGTCGGCACCGAAAACTCCGGCGTACCCATGAAGATGACGCGAAGGGGCATTTTTTCTTCCGGTATCCTGTCTTCTTGCTCGCGCAGTGTGCCGGCTCAGGCATCCGCTTCAAACGGGTTTACGAGCTTTAGGTCAAGGCCGTCGAAGTCGCGGGACGACCGTCGCGCTATCTTTCCGCTTCGATCTTCTCCATGATTTCCGCGTATTCATCGCCAATTGCGCTTTCAGATACGAAAGCCGAGCGAATTGCAGCCCACGCCGAGAGGCTCGACTCCTCTCGGGCCGGCCTCTCCGCAACTATGCCTTTGCGCAGAAGGCCGATGGCCTTGTCCGAGACGCTTTGGCCGACCTCGCGCGCCGCCAGTTCGATCTCGCGCTTCAAAGGCTCAGGAATGTCCCTGATCAGCATGTCGACCGTCGGCATCTCCATTTGGTGGCAATCCTGCCGACAATAGGCCTGGAGGGGACTCCCGTACCTTATCCCGCGAGCTTGCCCGGCGCCTTGTCCCTGGCGAGCTTCTTGAATTTCTTTACCACCATGTCGCGCTTCAGCTTCGAGATGTGATCGATGAACAGGACGCCATTGAGGTGGTCGATCTCGTGTTGCAGGCAGGTCGCCATCAACCCCTCGGCCTCTATCTCCTGCAATTTGCCGTCGCGGTCGAGATATTTGACCCGCACGGAGGCGGGGCGTTCGACCTCGGCGTAATAATCCGGGATCGACAGGCAGCCTTCCTCATAGACGGAGCGCGCGTCGGCGCTCTCCAGGATTTCCGGATTGATGAAGACATGCGGCGCCGGCGTCTCGTCTTCCTTGGCGAGATCGATCACCAGCAAGCGCAGCGGCTCGCCGATCTGGATTGCCGCCAGCCCGATGCCCGGCGCATCATACATGGTCGCCAGCATGTCGTCGGCTAATTTGCGCAAAGGCGCGTCGACACGCTCTACGGGCTTGGAAACCTCGCGCAGGATGGGGTCGGGAAGGATGATGAGCGGCTTGATCGGCATGGCGTTCCACCTAAGACCTCCAGCGAAACGCGTCAACCGGTTGGCATCAGGCGCGTTCACGTTTTGATCTGTGCTATCGCGGCGAATCGTCTATGCTGTCCACATGAATGATTTGAGCACCATCCTTTCGGAGCCTGTCGCCCGGCTTGGCGCCACAACGATCACGCTCGGCCATGCGCTGGCCTTCGGCGTTTTGCTGTTTCTGGCCCTGTTCGTGGCGCTGGTCATTGCGTTGTGGCGGTCGGCCAAGGCGCGCGCCGTGGCGGCCGCGGAAGCCGCCGATCATGCCCGCGATGCGGAAGTGCGGATGGCCGGCATTCTGCAAAGCCAGGCCGAAATGCAGGGCCGCATGGGCGCCATTGCGGAAGTGTTCGGCGCACGGCAGGCGGAACTGACGCAATCGATCGGCCAACGCCTCGACGCCATGACCGGCCGGCTCGGCCAGACCATGACCGAGCAGACCAAATCCACGCATGAGAGCCTGGCCAAATTGCAGGAACGGCTGGCGGTCATCGACGTCGCGCAAGGCAACATCCAGTCGCTCGCCGGCCAGGTCGTGCAATTGCAGGCGATCCTCTCGAACAAGCAGACGCGCGGCGCGTTCGGCCAGTCGCGCATGGAGGCGATCGTTGCCGACGGCCTGCCGCACGGTGCCTATGAGTTCCAGGCGACGCTGTCGAACGGCAGCCGGCCCGACTGCCTGGTGAAGATGCCGAACGGCGCGCCGTCGCTGGCCATCGATGCAAAATTTCCGCTGGAAGCCTGGAACGCCATCCGCGCCGCCGATGGCGCCGATCTGCAGAAGGCAGCTTCGCAGGCCTTCCGCCGCGACATCGAGATACATGTCCGCGATATCTCGGAAAAATACCTGATCCAGGGCGAGACGCAGGACACTGCCTTCATGTTCGTGCCGTCGGAATCGGTGTTCGCCGAGATCCACGAGAATTTCGAGGCGATCGTGCACAAGGCGCACCGTGCGCGCGTCGTCATCGTCTCGCCGTCGCTGCTGATGCTGTCGATCCAGGTCATCCAGGCGATCCTCAAGGATGCCCGCATGCGCGAACAGGCGCACCTGATCCAGGGCGAGGTCATCCGGCTGATGGAGGATGTTGCGCGTGTCGATGAGCGGGTGCGCAAGCTGCAGGTGCATTTCGGCCAGTCGGCCAAGGACATCGACGACATACTGGTTTCGACGTCGAAGGTCACCAAGCGCGGCCAGAAGATCGAGGCGCTGGAATTCGGCGCGCAGCCCGACGGCGATGCCGCCGTAGACGCCGCGTCACGGGGTCCCGCCGCCAAGGTCGATACCGGCGCGCGCGTTGCCGATTCGAAAACCGGGCAGCTCAGGCTGAGGGTCGTCGAAGGCGACGATTGAGGCGCGGTGCCGGACCGGCGCTACTGCTCCTCCAACGTGGTCATGCCCTGAAATTCAGGCAGCCAGTGCAGCGCCGAGCGGTGCCATTTCTGCTGTGTCGGGATCAAATCCTGGCGCTGCCGCGCGGTCCCCACGCGAATTCCATAGACCTTCGGACCATCTCCGACAGACGTGGCGTAAAGATGCGAACCGCAGTCGGCGCAAAAGGCCTGGGTGCGCTTGGCGCCGCTCGCCACGATCTTGATGTAGACTTTCGGCGTGCCCTTGGTGATGCGATAGTTGCTTTCCGGCGCCGGAACCGTAAGGCGAAAAGCCGTGCCAGTCAGTTGCTGGCAATCCGTGCAGTGGCAGATCGTGGTCTTTTCCGGATCGACCTCCGCCTCGTAGGTGATGGCGCCACAATGACAGCCGCCGTCTATTCTCATCTTCGTTCCTCCAAAGCCCCTTCAATCTAGCGGCGCAAGGCCGTGAGGCAATGGCACGGTTTTAGTCCAGGGCAGGATCGGATGCGGAATCGATCAGCCTGCGCCGCTGCTCCCAGGTGCCTGACGTCTGCGGCTTGACGAACAGCCGTGTGATCTCCGGCATTTCCTTCTTCAACTGCGCCTCCAGGCGCTCGACGCAAGCTTCGATCTCGGGCGCCGTCAAATGGTCCTCGAACTCGATGCTGAGCCCGGCGACGATCTCTGTCGGCCCCATATGGACGGTCAGGACGCCGTTCGCCCGCTGCACCGCCGGATCCTGCTGGGCGATCGCCAGCACTTTCATCTGCACCTCGGGCGACGCCGGCTCGCCGATCAGCAGGCCCTTGCTTTCGCGGGCCAGGAAGATCGCGGTCGCGCCAAGGATCAGCCCGATGCCGATAGAGGCGGCGCCGTCGAGCTCCGGCATCTCCAGCAGTTCCGCCGCCAATATGCCGGCGAAAGCGACGATCAGGCCGAGAAGTGCCGCACTGTCCTCGAACAGCACGGTGTAGACGCTCGGATCCTTGCTCGACTGCACGGCCTGCAGCCAGCCTTGCCTGCCCTTCTGCCGGCGAAACTCCTTCAGCGCCACCCACCACGAACTGCCTTCGAACAGGAAGGAAAGGCCCAGAACAATATAGTTGACCTTGGCGTTGGCGACCGGCTCCGGCGCCATGATATGGACCACGCCTTCGTAGAACGACACGCCGGCGCCCAGCGCGAAGACGAGGAGCGCGACGATGAAGCTCCAGAAGTAGAGTTCGCGGCCGTGGCCGAGCGGATGCGTGCGATCGGCAGGGCGAGCGGCGCGGTGCATGCCGTAGAGCAGCAGGCCGCCATTGCCGGTATCGACCAGCGAATGGACGCCCTCCGACAGCATCGCCGAACTGCCGGTAAAGGCGGCGGCGGCGAACTTGGTCAGCGCGATGGCGAGATTGCCGGCGAGCGCCGCGTAGATCACCTTTTTTGAGCCGCCGTGCCCGGCCATGGCATTTGCCCCCGTTCAAGGCGCAGTCTAGCGGCCAGGCCGCTAAAGCTCCACAGGCATCACACCGTGCGAATGTCGGGTCGTCCACGGCAGCGGCCATGAGAGATCGGTCTATGGAAAACGGCGACTACTCGATGATCTCGCTGGTCCACACCTTGAAGCCGGCAAGCGTTCCCGGGCCGAAAATATGGGTCAGCGGCACGTCGGCGGCGTCGCGGCCGGAGGCGATCAGGATGCGGCCGATGCGCGGTGCATTGTTGCGCGGGTCGAAGACATGCCAGCGGCCGCCGAGATAGACTTCCATCCAGGCGCAGAAATCCATGCTTGCCCATGGCTTCGGCATACCGATGTCGCTGATGTAGCCGGTGCAATAGCGCGTTGGGATGTTGAGTGCCCGGCAGAAGGTGACGGCGAGATGCGCGTAGTCGCGGCACACGCCGCTCTGTTCACGATAGGCTTCCGCCGCGGTGCGCGTCGGCCGTGCATTGCCGTAGTTGAAGACGATGTGGCTGTGGACGAAGTCGCAGACCGCCTGCACGCGCGGAATACCCAGCGGCGTGTTGCCGAACAGCCGCCACGCCTCGTCAGCCAGAAGGTCGCTTTCGCAAAAACGGCTGGGCAGCAGGAACAGCAATGTGTCCGCCGGCAGGTCGCGCACCTCGTGCTGCCAGGCCATCAGGTCGCCCATCTCGAAGGTGCCGGGGTCGCGGATCACCGCGTCGGTGCCGAAGGTGAAGCGCCCGGGCGGCGCGACAAGCCGGTTGCACCAATTGCCGAAACTATCGCGATAGCTTTCGATCGGCACCGGTGGATTGGAGATCAGGAAATCCGGCCGCTCGAGATCGGAGGTCCGCGAATAGTGCACATTCAGCATCGCGATGAGCGGCGTTTCCTGCGGAAAGTCGAAGCTCATCTCGCAGCCGATGTGGATTCGCATTGTCGTCCTGCCGGCCTGCCTGACGATCACCCGGCGAAGCTCGGGTCGATGCTGCAGTGCGAAAATGACCATGGCACGGACCGCCATGGTTTACGAGCAAATTAGAGCAATTCCAGGAAAAGTGTGAAGCGGTTTTCCGTCCGGAATTGCGTCAAAACAAAGAGTTAGAGCAATTCGCTGTTTCCGCGAAACGGTGAATTGCTCTAGAAACCGGTTGAAAGCGATCCGCTGTCGGCGGCAACAGTCGCTAACCCCTTGCGGTCGGGCGGTTCTCTTGTTTCACTTGGCTTCTCACATCAGGAGGAACGAATCATGGCTAAAGGTGCGATGAAGGCAGGCAAGGAAGCCCGCAAGCCGAAGAAGGACGCCAAGAAGCCCGCTCCGGCTCCGGCGCTGAAGGCGCCGCCGGTCAAGGCGATGAAGCTCAAGGACAAGTAGGTCCGGCGATCCACTTCGCAATAAGATTACGGCCGGCGACACTTGTTGCCGGTCGCTGTTGCTCGAGCGCCCGAAATTCTTATATTGGCGTGGCGGGGG
>NZ_RZPW01000036.1:0-16964 GCF_003998455.1 Mesorhizobium sp. M7A.F.Ca.CA.001.08.2.1
GCACAATATGGCCAGCATCGCCATCTTGACCTCCTTGGCCTCGATCTTCTTGCCGAGATATTCGGGCGTGCGACCGACCATCAGGCCGGCGACGAAGACGGCGACGACGATGTACATCAGGATGCCATAGAGGCCCGCGCCCACACCGCCGACGATGACTTCGCCAAGCTGCATGTTGATGATCGGGATCATGCCGCCGAGCGCCGTGAACGAGCCGTGCATGGCGTTGACAGCGCCGCAGGAAGCGGCCGTGGTGATGACGGCAAACAGCGCCGACAAGGCGATGCCGAAACGTGTCTCCTTGCCCTCCATGTTGCCGCCGTCGAT
This sequence comes from Mesorhizobium sp. M7A.F.Ca.CA.001.08.2.1, assembly GCF_003998455.1. Classification (NCBI taxonomy): domain Bacteria; kingdom Pseudomonadati; phylum Pseudomonadota; class Alphaproteobacteria; order Hyphomicrobiales; family Phyllobacteriaceae; genus Mesorhizobium; species Mesorhizobium sp. M7A.F.Ca.CA.001.08.2.1. The sequence goes on from NZ_RZPW01000036.1 coordinate 328, forward strand.
GCCCAGCGCATGCACCAGCGGGTTGCCGGCGGCTTCCGCCCAGTAGCAGATGGCGACACCGGCGATGAACATGACGCCCATGGCCGAGAGGATCGCCCAGCCCTGGCGCTGGTTGCCGATCATGCGGCCGAAGACATTGGTCAAGGCGGCGCCGATGGCGAAGATCGACACCATCTGGATCAGGTTGGAGATCGCGTCGGGGTTCTCGAACGGGTGCGCGGCATTGGCGTTGAAGAAGCCGCCGCCATTGGTGCCGAGCATCTTGATGGCCACCTGCGAAGCGACCGGGCCGACGGCGATGGTCTGCTGCGCGCCTTCGAGCGTCGTGGCGTTGACATAGGCGCCCAGCGTCTGCGGCATGCCGAGCCAGACATAGGCCAGCGTCAGCACGACGCAGAACGGCAGCAGCAGATAGAGTGTGGAGCGGGTCATATCGACCCAGAAATTGCCGATCGACTTGCCCGATGCGCGGGCAAAGCCGCGGATCAGCGCAATGGCGATGGCAATGCCGGTGGCCGCCGAAACGAAATTCTGCACCGTCAGCCCGGCCATCTGCACGAGATAGGACATCGTGCTCTCGCCACCATAGTTCTGCCAGTTGGTGTTGGTCATGAAGCTGGCGGCGGTGTTGAAGGCGAGCCCAGGCTCGACCGCTGTCATGCCGGCCGGGTTGTAGGGCAGGCTGCCCTGCAGGCGCTGCAGGGCGTAGAGCACCAGGAAGCCGGCAAGGTTGAAGAGCAGCAGGGCGACCGCATAGGTGGTCCAGTGCTGTTCCTCGCGTTCGCTGGTTCCGCAAACACGGTACAGCCCGCGCTCGAGCGGGCCAAAGACGGGCGAGAGCAGCGTCCGGTCGCCGTTGAAGACGCGGTGCATGTAGCCGCCGAGCGGCTTCACCAGCAATATGACGATCCCGCAATAGACCAGGATCTGTATCCAACCGTTCAGTGTCATGGCTGTGGCTTTCCGTGCCTTCAGAAGCGTTCTGGACGAACGAGGGCGTATGTCAGGTAGGCGAGCAGGAACAGCGTAACGCCGCCACCAAGAATATAGTCGACGATCATTTTTTCAGCCTCGCTCTAGAGCGCGTCGCAAGCTTTTATGTAGACGAAGCAAAGGGCAAAGAACAAAATTCCGATTCCGATAACGGCCATATCCATTGTTTTTATTCCCTTTGTTCTTTTGTACTTTGCGAACTTGACAGGAGAGTTCGCAATATATCGAAAGTGTCCCGTCGCATCTTTGGCGACGAAACCGAATGTGTTTTCTGAAGGGAATATGGACCCGATCGCCATAAAGGTTCGAGACGGGGCGCAGTGGAAAGAAATAGGAATTTCATAAAGATTTTTGCGCGGGCTCTTCCCAACACTCCACGCAGGGATTGTCGCGCAAGACACGCGGCCAGCCACAGGATTGCGATTTGCTTGCGAACTGCCGGAAACGGGAAAGCCCGGCTGGGGGTCAGCCGGGCCTTCTATGGTGGTGTGGCTTTAGCCGCCACGGAGGGTATCGATCTTCAGGCGGCGTAGCCGCCATAGCCACGCGCAACGGCGTGCACGCCCGCCACCGGCTCGAGGTCCGGCCACAGGATACAAGAAGCTTGCGCAAACTGGACGAGCGCGTGGCGGGCCTGCTCGATGGTCACATAGCCTGGGATGGCGAGTTCACATGCTTCCACCGCGTTGCGGTAGAGCGGGCCGCGGCGGGAGGTCGTCCAATTGGTGAGGAAGTCGTGCATTTCGGCCAGCGACGCAATCTCGCGCTTGAAGCCAAGGCCGACCGAGAGTGCGACCGGGGAATGAAACAGCTTGTCGTGCATGAAGCGGGCTCCTGGTTTTTTTGCGCGCTTGGAGAGATATCCGGGCGGATCCGCGAACGGGACGCCGTGAAACGCGCAATGAGGCCGGAGGTTCCAGGTTTGGGTCTTGGCGGTTTTTTGATTGTGCCTGGTCGGCGAAATTATCAATTTCGCAGCGCAACGATCGCGTGCCGGACGCTCAACGGCTCCGCAGTCCACTTGGCGACGGCAGGCTCTCCAAAATCCCGAGGGAGCCATCGAGATCGCTTGCCGCCCTGACGCTCACGCCTTCTTCACGAACTCGGTCTTGAGCACCAGGCCTTTCACTTGCTTGGTGTTGCATTCAATCTCGCCGGGATTGCCGTTCAGGCGGATAGCCTTCACCAACGTGCCGCGCTTGATCGTTTCCGAAGTGCCTTTGACTTTGAGGTCCTTGATCAGCGTGACGGAATCGCCGTCATTCAATTGAGCGCCATTGCTGTCGCGCACGATTACATCGTTCGGCATGCCATCTCCTGTGATTGGCAGGTTTTTAGGGCAGAGCGCGGCGGGATGTTTACCGCCCTGCTTCGCGCAAAGGCTCGGGCTTGTCCTGCGAAGCTCGTAGAGCGAAGCAGGATGGCGGAGAGAGCGGGATTCGAACCCGCGTTACGGTCTCCCGTAAACACACTTTCCAGGCGTGCGCCTTCAACCACTCGGCCACCTCTCCGTCCATGCATGTCGCGTCGGCCGGTTTTGCCGCGCGGGTTGGGGAGATGCACCTCCCTTGGGGAAAGACGGAACTTTCGCCATCGGCGTCGCCAACCAGCAAACGCCTTCCCCTGCACCTGAGCCGTCGAAGCAACAGGCGCGGGGCTCATCTAGTCGATCCGACGGCGAATGCCAAGCCATAACGGCAGTCTATTCGCTTTGCCGGCCACACAGTGTTTCACGAGGCCGCCGGCATGCCCGTTTTTGCGGGCGCCGCCGCTGCAATGGTGTGCACAGGCAGGACCGCAGGGACGGCCGCCCTTGACTTCCCCCGGAGTTGCCTGTCGGGTGCCGAGGCTTTGCGGGGGCATTGTGCGGACATGACATCGAGCAATGGACAGACGCCAGTCAGGCGGCCGGACAGCGGGCTGTCCTTCGTGCCGGTGGGCTGGCTTGTCTTCGTCATGGCGTGGTCGGTCTACGGCCTGATCTCCGTCTGGCCCGCGGTCGGCGCCACCGGCCTGCCAGACAGCGTGCTTTACCTTATCTATGGCGGGCTCGTCGTCGACATCGTCACCATCCTGTGGGGGCTTTACCTGCTCGGCCTCGCCTTCGGCCGCTCGGCCCGCTTCCCGCGCCAGTTCACGATCTGGCAGATTGCCATAATCGTCGGGCTGCTGGTCATCCATGCCTATGCCCCTACGGTGCCGGGATTCGTCTTCTCGGGCCAGGCGCTTGTCGTCACCGGCGCCGAAATCGCCATCGGCGCGCTCTGCATCTATCTGCTGCGCCATGGATCCGAAGCCGATGCCGTTTATGTCAATCCGAAAACCGAGAGCCCATCGGCCTTCGTCTCGGTCATCGCCGCGCTGCTCGGCATCGTCCTGGGCGCGGTCATCGGCGCCGTGGGCGGATTCGCCATCGGCTCGGTGATCGCCGATGCCACCGAGATGAGCTGTTTCGAGGGCGCCTGCGGCTATTTCGCCGTGTTCACCGGCCTGGCCGGTCTGGTGATCGGCGCCATCGGGCTGGTGGCGGCGTTGCGTTTTCTCGTGCTCCCGCCATGTGCGGGCGCGGAGGTTTCCGGGCACTCGCCGGGAAATTCAGATCGATTTTTCCGCCTGATGCGGAGATAAATTCCGTCCTGTCCCTTTGCCTTGGTGCAGCGCTTTCGCGTGCGGCCGCAATGGCGCAACCAATTGCCAAAAGCGCAGAGTTTTCCGCGCATTGCGCCAGCTTCGGTAATCGATGCGTCCACTCGATAAATATCGCAGCCGGCCTGGGTTCCGGGCGCGGATTCATTTGACGAACCGGCGTTGGGCCGATTAGCGTTCTTTCCAGGGATGGCAGCGCTGCCATCGGGGCAAACGCAGACATGAACACCATCGGCTGGCCAAATTTCAGGAGCCTGAACCAGGAAGGCATTGTCTTTGCCATCGCCGTGGTGCTGTTCGTTGCAGCGGCTATAGGCCTGCCAGGCTTCATCGACCCCAACAATCTCGTCGCCATCGTCCGCTCCGTGTCGGTGCTGGGCATCCTTGCGCTCGGCATGGCCGTGGTCATCATCGGCCGCGGCATCGACCTCTCTGCCGTCGCGATCATGGCGATGTCGGTCGCCTGGTACCTGCAACTGCTGAATTCGGGGACGCCGGACGGGCTTGCCTTCGCCTATGTGCTGGCCGGTGTGCTGGCCATCGGCCTGCTCAATGGTTTTCTCGTCGCCTATGCCGACGTGCCGGCGATCTTCGTGACGCTGGCGACAGGCTCCTTCGTCTTCGGCTATGTACGCTCGCAACTGATCACGCAGGATGCCGTGCCGGTGCCGCAGGGCCATTGGGTCGAGTTGCTCGGTGGCCTGCGCTTCCTCGACATTCCCATCGAGGTTTTCGTCTTCGCAGGGCTGGCCTTCCTGTTCTTCCTGTTCCTGCGCTACACCAAATGGGGCCGCTATATCTATTTCGCCGGCGATAATCCGGTGGCCGCCCGCAACATCGGCATGCCGGTGCGGCCGATGCTGGTGCTGCGCTATGTGCTTTCCGCCTTCGTCGCACTGGTCGCCGGCCTGCTGACGGCGGCCAGCCTGCATTCGATCAATACCCGCGTCGTCAATTCGACGCTGCTCTACGATATCGTGCTGGTGGCGGTTATCGGCGGCATCGGCCTGTCCGGCGGGCGCGGCGGGGTGCGCAACGTGCTGGTCGGTGCGGCACTGATCGGCATCCTGCTCAACGCCATGACCATCATCGACATTCCGCTGCTCTACCAGAACCTGATCAAGGCAGCGATCCTGCTCGGCGCCATCATCGTCGACGGCATCATCAATCCACGTGACGAGCAGACCGCCCAGCAGGGCGACATTTAGACCTGAACTGCGGCGGACGGTTGGGGCCGGCCGCTGATAACAACGACCAAAGCAAAAGGATCCGACATGAAACTGATCAAGACACTCATGGCCGCCGCCACGGCGCTCGCTGTCACCGCCTTCGTGGCGCCAACCTTCGCCGCCGACGATCCGGGCCCGGCTGCGTACGCGCAGGCGCTCAAGGGCAAGCGCGTCATGCTGGTGCCTCTGGCAATGGGCTTCGACCTGGCGCAGGGCTGGGCGCACTATCTGAAGACCGAAGTCGAGGCCTGGGGCGGCGTGTTCGAGACGCGCGACCCGAACTGGGTCGTCGATGCCGGCGCGCAGGCGATCACGGACGCCATCTCCTCGGACACCAGGCCGGATGTGCTAATCATCCACGCGCCGGACCTCAACTCCTATTCCAAGCTGATGAAGAAGGCGCAGGCCGCCGGCACCTATGTCATCCTGGTCGACAATCCCGCCAACTTCCCGGCCGACGCCTTTATCGGCAGTGACTGGGACCGGCTTGGCCAGCTCGAGGCCGAAGCGGCGATCAAGGGCTGCGGCCCGAACTCGTCGAAGAAGATCGGCCTTGTGCAGGGTGACCAGGCGAACTCCTCCAGCCTCTATCAGTATGCCGGCATCATGAAGGTGCTGGACAAGAATCCCGACTTCAAGGTGGTGGCCAAGCCCGATTCCAACTGGGATGCGACGACCTCGCGCAACGTGACGACGACGATGCTGCAGCAGAACCCGGATATCTGCTCGATCATCGATTTCTGGGATGGCGACGCCACCGGCGCGTCCGCCGCGATCCGCGATGCCAAACTCGACGGCAAGGTGTTCCTGGTCACCACCGGCGGCGGCGAGAAGGCGGCCGATTGCGACAAGCTGGTCGACGGCACCTATGGCGCTGTGGTGATGACCGATCTTGCTCGCCAGTCGGGCGACATGAACGCCATCATCAAGTTCCTGCTGCAGAGCGGCCAACCGGCCGGCACCTCGCACACCTACATCTACACGCTGGAGAAGGCGACGACCAAGGCCGACCTCAAGCCCGACAGCTGCTGGGACCTGAAGGCGCTGCAGGCACAAGCGGCGGCGGCAAAGTAAACCGCACCTTTTCGACTGAAGTACAAGCGAGGTGACCGGAAGGATCCGGTCACCTCGTCCCCTCATGGAATAGCAGCAGCCGATGTCCTTTCGCGAACGCCTCCAGTCCTGGCGCTACAATCTCGTGCCCGACCATGTCGTCGGCGAGATACTGACCAAACGCTGGACCGACAACGCCATTCCGTTCCTGGCGCTGGTGGCGACATTGGCGACCTTCGGCTCGGTCATTCCCGGCTTCTTCAAGCTGACCGCTTTGCAGGAATCGACCCGCCAGCTCGGCGAGTTCTCGATGGTCGTCACCGGCATGACGGTGGTGATGCTGGGTGGCGGCATCGATCTGTCGGTCGGCTCGATCTTCGCGCTGTCGTGCTTTTCCGCCGTCTATGTCTTCTTCATCCTCGAACAGTCGATCTGGCTGGCGCTGGCCGCATCGCTCGCCACCGGCCTCATCTTCGGCGCCATCAACGGTTACCTCGTCGGTTATCTCCGCTTGCGCGCCTTCCTCACCACGCTGGTGACCTTCATCTTCGGCCGGGCGCTGTTCGACATCCTGGTCACCACCTATGCCGCCGATGTGCAGCTCTCGACCGCGACATCGGATGTGCTCGACTTCATCGGCGACAGCACCTTCTGGGGGCTGTCCGTCTCGGTGTGGCTGGCGATCATCCTGGCCATCGTCACTCATATCGCGCTGACGCGTTCGCGGCCGGGCTGGCACGTGCTGGCGGTCGGCGGCTCGAGGCGCTCGGCGCATAATGCCGGCATCCGCGTGCGTCGCACCGTGTTCATGACTTATGTCTTTTCCGGCTTCTGCGCCTCGATCGGCGGCTTCCTCATTGCTTGCCGGCTGAGCGGGGCAGGGCCGGGAACCGGCCTCAACCTCGAGATCATGGCGCTGACGGCGGCGGTGGTCGGCGGCGTCAGCCTCGGCGGTGGCCGAGGCTCGGTGATCAAGGGGCTGATGGGCGCCATCATCGTCTTGACCATGACCAATGGGCTGATCCGGCTGGGCTACGGCACCGGCACCAACCAGATGGTGCTCGGCATCATGTTGGCGGTGGCGGTGACCATCGACATCCGCTGGCTGAAGAACCGGCACAAGGTGCTGAATGAGGTCTATGTCGCGCCGGTCTATCTCAAGATGGGCGAGACACAGTCGGCCGCACCCGGCTCGGGCACGCCATACGAACTCGACAACAGGCTGTCGGCCGCAGAGCATATCGGGCTTGGCGAGCTGGAGGGGCCGGAAGACGTCATCCTCGACCGCGACGACAATCTCTATTGCGGCACGCGTCATGGCGAGATCGTCCGCTTCTTCGCGCCGGACTATGTCAGGTCGGAGGTGTTTGCCCACATCGGCGGTTTCCCGCTGGGGCTGGCCTTCGACAAATCAGGCAATCTGATCAGCTGCGTCGGCGCGATGGGTCTCTATTCGGTCTCGCCGGATCGGGAGGTCAAACGCCTCTCGGCGGAGACGTCGCGCTCGTGGACCTCGATCGTCGACGATGCACGGCTGCGTGACCCCAACGACTGCGATATCGCACCGGACGGCCGCATCTATTTCACAGATTCAACTAAGCGATATGACGCCCACGATTGGGCGCTGGATTCGATCGAGAACCGTGCCACCGGCCGGCTGCTGGTCTACGACCCGAAGGACGGTTCGACGAAGACGCTGCTCGACGGCTATCGCTACACCAACGGTGTGTGCATGGCGCATGACGGCAAGTCGCTGTTCTTCGCCGAAAGCTGGGCCTGCCGCGTGCACCGCTACTGGCTGGAGGGGCCGAAGGCCGGCACCGCCGAATGCGTCATCCGCGACATGCCGGGCTATCCCGACAACATCAACCGCGCTTCCGACGGCAATTACTGGATGGCGTGGCTTGGCATGCGCACGCCGAGCTTCGACCTGTCGCTGCGCCATCCCGACATGCGCAAGCGCATGACGCGCCGGCTACCGCAGGACGAATGGCTGTTTCCCAACATCAACACCGGCGGCGTGGTGAAATTCAATGACAGGGGCGGCATCGTCGAGGCGATGGGCGACCTCACCGGCGGCGCGCACCCGATGGTCACCTCGATGCGCGAGCACAAGGGGTATCTGTTCGTCGGCGGCATCCTCAACAACCGTATCGGCCGCTACAAGATTGCAGGCGCCGACCCGAACTGGACCAGCCCCGCTTCCTATTGGGGAGCAAAGCCATGATCCTCGACCCGGTGCTCGACCTGTTCCGCGGTAAGGCGGTGACCATCCCGCCGCTCGACGGCGCTTTTCGCCCCAATACGCGGCTGGATGATGCGCCGGCTTTTGCCGAGCTGACGGAACCGGATAATCTGCTGGTTGCCGGTGACAGGCTGCTGGTCTCCAGCGGCAACGCCATCCATTCGATTGCTGCTGGAGCGCAACCTGTCGTGGTCGAGACCTTTCCGTCTGCCGTCACCGCGCTGGCGCTGTCGCCATTGGGCGAACTGACGGTCGGGCTGGAAAGCGGCAAGTTGCTGATTGGCGGCAGCGACGTTTCACTGCCGGCCGGGATCAGCTGCATCACCGCACTAGCCTATGCGGATGACGGCACGCTGTGGCTGGCCAACGGCTCGACCGAGCATGCGCCATCGCAATGGGCCGCCGATCTGATGAAGAAGGGCGTGTCCGGTTCGCTCTGGAAGCGAGGCGCCGCAGGCGGTGATTTCCGCAAACTCGCCGGCGACATTGCCTTTCCCTACGGGCTGCATCCTGTCGGCGAGGATCTGCTGGTTAGCGAAAGCTGGCGTCACCAGCTTGTTCGCTTCGATGGCGCTACCGGCAACCGCTCGACGGTGCTTGCACATCTGCCGGGATATCCCGCGCGGCTGTCGCCGTCCGCCGATGGTGGGGCGTGGCTGACCCTGTTTGCGCCGCGCAACCGGCTGATCGAATTCGTGCTGCAGGAAACGCATTACCGGCAGGACATGCTGAGCCAAGTGCCGCCGGCCTACTGGATCGCGCCGGCACTGGCGTCCAGCCGCAGCTTCCTCGAGCCGCTGCAATGCGGCGGCATCCGCACCATGGGCATCCACAAGCCGTGGTCGCCGAGCCGCTCCTATGGGCTGGTGGTCAGGCTCGACCAGAAGATGCAGCCGCTGTTCAGCCTGCACAGCCGCGCCAACGGCACGCGTCATGGCATCTGCAGCGTTGCGGAAAAGGACGGCCGGCTGTTTGTCGCCTCCAGAGGCGGTGACTGCGTGCTGGCGATCGATGCGGGAGGTCTTTGATGGAACCGATCGTTCGGCTGGAAAACGTCACCAAGAATTATCGCGGCGTGCCCGCGGTGAAGAACGTCAGCTTCGAACTGCGCAAGGGCGAGATCCACGCGCTGCTTGGCGAGAACGGCGCGGGAAAATCGACGCTGACCAAGATCATCGCCGGTGTGGTCGATGCCACTTCGGGCAAGATGTTCCACAAGGGCCAGGAAATCGCCTACGCCTCGCCGCACGCAGCGCTTGAAGCCGGCATCGCGATGGTGTTCCAGGAGACCAGCCTGGTGCCGTCGATGACGGTGGCGCAGAACCTTTATCTCGGCACCGAAAAGTTCCTCAACCGGCTGCGCGGCACCTACATTTCAGCGCAGCAGTTCCTGCAGTCGCTGAACTTCCCGGTCGACCCCAACGCCATGGTGGCAACGCTGGGTGCGGCCAAGCGGCAGATGGTCGAGATCGCGCGCGCCGTCCACCACAATGCCGAGATCATCATCTTCGACGAGCCGACGGCGACGCTGACGCCGGAGGAGAAGCGGCACTTCTTCGCGCTGATCCGCCGGCTGAAGGCGGGCGGCGTCTCGATCGTCTTCATCAGCCATGCGCTGGAAGAGGCGCTCGATATCGCCGACCGCATCACCATCCTGCGCGACGGCGAGCTGGTCATTACCGACGACACATCCGCCTTCGACCGCGACAGGATCGTTTCCGCCATGGTCGGGCGCACGCTATCGGGACAGATCTACCGCCAGCGCGACGAAGCGAAGCTGCGCAAGGCGGGCAAGAAAGTGCTGTCGGTGCAGGACATTTCGATGAGCAATGTCGTGCGCAACACCTCTTTTTCGATCTTCGAGGGCCAGATCACCGGCGTGTTTGGGCTGATCGGCTCCGGCCGCACCGAGACATTCAAGATCGTCTCAGGCATCTACAAGCGGGATTTCCTGCGCGGCGGCGCGATTGAACTCGATGACAGACCGGTGCGCTATCTCGTGCCGAGCGAAGCGGTGGCCGACGGCATCGTCTATGTCACCGAGGACCGCAAGAGCGAAGGCATCTTCGAGACGATGGGCATTGCCGAAAACCTGTTCGGCGGACTGCTGGCGGCGGGCCGCGAAAAGGCCTGGGTGATCAACACGCAGGAGATGCGCGCGCTCTCGGCCGAATGGACGAAGACGCTGAACATCAAGGCAATCAACGACAATGCGCGCGTCGTCGAGCTGTCAGGCGGCAACCAGCAGAAGGTGGTGATCGGCAAGGGGCTGGTGCAGAAGCCGCGCATCGTCATCTTCGACGAGCCGACACGTGGCGTCGATGTCGGCGCGATCGCCGAGATCCACCAGATCATCAACCGGCTGGCCGATGAGGGGCTGGCCGTCGTCGTCATCTCGTCCTACCTGCCGGAGATCATGAACCTGTCCGACCGCATCCTGGTCTGCCGCCAAGGGCGTATTGTGGAGGAGTTTTCGCCGGCGGAGGCGACGGAGGAGAAGATCATGTATGCGGCCGTGCATTAGATTCAGGTGAGGCCGGCCTGCAAATGGCGGTTTCCTGCGCTTCCGGTGCTCACGTACGAAAAGTACGCTCCGCTCCGGTTCTCGGAACTCACCATTTTCGACTCGGCCTGACCTGAATCTAGACGCCGGCGCTGGAAAAGTGAATCGGACGAGTGGATTGGCCGCAATTGCTCAAGACCTGATTCAATTCACGCAACGATCCAACGAAGGAAAAACCCCATGGCCACCACAAAACTCCTCAGCGATGCCGAGGTCGAAAAGATTCCCGCCGTGAAAGCCGTGTTCGACGACATCCGCGCGACGCGCAAATCCGATTTTATCAACAATTTCTGGCGCGGGCTGGCCAATGATCCTTCGGCGCTGAAGCGGATCTGGGAACAGTTGAAGGTGGTGATGGTCGCCGACAGCGCCATCGATCCGCTGACCAAGGAGATGATCTACATCGCGGTGTCGACCGCCAATGGCTGCTCCTACTGCGTCCACTCGCACACGGCGGCAGCCCGCGCCAAGGGCATGACCGATGCGCAGCATGGCGAACTGGTGTCGATCATCGGGCTCGCCGGCCAGACCAACCATCTGGTGACGGCGATGCAGATTCCAGTCGATCCGCAGTTCGAGGTGAAGTGAGGCGTCACACCGGCCGGTAAACCTTCTCCGCCGTGTTCCAGAAGATATCCGCCTCGGCCACCGCACCATGCTTGGCCACCGCGTCGCGGTGCGCCTTGATCAGCTCAGCGTGGCTGGTCCACAGTTTCTCGATCGGGAAGTTCGAACCGAACATCAGATGGTCGGCGCCCAGGATATCGATCGCGTTGTCTACGACATAGGCGATCAGCAGGGGATCGTTGCGGTGGACGAAGGTGCCGAGGCCCGACAGCTTGGCGTAAAGATTGGGCGCCGCCGACAGCGTTCGCAGGCCTGCCTTCCAGGCCTTGGTGTTTTCCGGTTCCATGCCGGTCAGCATGCCTGCATGGGTGAGGATGAAATTCGTTTCGGGGTTCTCGCCGACCAGCGTCAGGCCGTCCTTCATTTGGGCGGGGAAGAGCTGTAGGTCGAAGGACAGGCCATAATCCTTGAGCCGCGCCACATTGGCGCGCACTTTCGGGTCGATCATCTGATCGGCGGAGGCGGCGAAGCGGAAGGCCGGGGTCTCGTGCCAGTGCAACTGCATGCGCACGCCGCGCAGCAGCTTGTATTTCATCAAGCGATCGATCTGAGGCCTGATATCGTCGACGGTCATGTCGGTGTAGCCGACGATGGCATGCGGCCAGCCGGTTTCGTCGGACGTCTTCTGCAGGAAAGCGACTTCCTTCTCGAAATCCTCCTTGGCCCAGTTGGTCTGGACGTAGACGGCCTTCTCGACGCCTGAATCCCTCTGGTCTTCGAGAAATTCCTCGATCGGATAGTCGCGCCGGATCGGTTCGTAGGGGCCGAAGATGCGCGGCACCATCGGTCCGACCAGCCATGGCTGGTCCTGTTGGCGCCAGATGTGGAAATGTGCGTCGATGGTTTTCTGCATCATGAAACCCTCTTCCAGATTGTCGCCGCCGCCGGAGCAGGGCGGGCGAGCGACAGGATGAAATCGGTGAGACCGGCGAGCGATGAGCCGTCGACCAGATCGTCGAGCGCGGGGAGGATGGCGCGCAGTGCCGCCGTCGCCGGCCGGAAGCGCGGATCGCCGGCCAAGGGTGTGGCCAGCGACAGCCGGAAGGCGCGGGCGCTCAGCCGCCGCATCGCCGTCTCCAGTTCACCATGGTCGCCCCGCTCCAGCGCGTCGGACAGGATGACGATTGCGGCACCGCGTGCAAACGACGAGAAGCGCGGCACCGAGAGGAAAGCGAGCAGCGTCGGGCCCATGCGGGTGCCGCCGTCCCAATCGTCGACCTGGGCTGCGGCGCGGGCCAATGCCTGGTCGCGGTCGCGGATGCGCAATGCCGCGGTGATGCGGGTCAGCCGCGTGCCGAAGGTGAAGATTTCGGCGCGGTCCGCGCCTTGCACGGCGGCATGCGCCAGCTTGAGATAGTCTGCGGTGTGCAGCTTCATCGAGCCGGAAACGTCGATCAGCAGCAGCAGCTTGCGCGGCACGGTCTGGCGGCGGCGCAGCAGCGGCGAGGGCACGTCGCCATCGGCGCTGACGATTTCCCGCAGCGACCGGCGCAGATCGAGCTTGCCGCGCGAATGCGTGCGCACGGTGCGGAACGAGCGGCGGGCGGGCAAGGCTGAAGCGAGCCTGCGGCGGAAAGCGGCAAGGTTGTCGTCGTCGCGCTTGAAATCGCGGGTACTCAGTTGTTCGGCGCCGGAAGAGAGTTCGCCACCTTCCTGATGGCTGATGACCTCGATCTCTTCCTGGCTCGCACCGCCATCATCCTTGATGCGGGTTTCCTCGTCGGCGTCGCCTTCGACCACGGCGGACCTGTTGCCATAGAAATGGCTCTGGAAATGCGCTTCGAATTCGTCGCGGCGGTCGGGCGGCGGCGCCAGGGTGGCGAGGGCCGCCTCGCGGATGTCGGCCATCGAGCGTGGACCGAGCAACGTCACCGCCTGCATGAAGCCGGAGACTTGCTCGGGGGCTATGGCAAAGCCGTAGCGGCGCAAGAGCCTGGCAAAACCCAGGAATGGCGAGGCGGCGCGGGGGAGGCTTGTTTCCCGCATCATTCTGTGTCGCCCCCCTCTGTCCTGCCGGACATCTCCCCCTCAAGGGGGGAGATTGGCAGCTTCGGCGCTTCGCTCTGTTCGGCGACGTCAGCGATTAGCGAAAGCGGGGATGACATCCGATCTCCCCCCTTGAGGGGGAGATGTCCGGCAGGACAGAGGAGGGCGCTGTCCCGCCAGCCTTGCGAAATGACCTCCCGCGTCACGCCAGCGCCTCCTCGACGATCCGGCCAAGCTCCGGTGCGATGTAGGAAAGGTCTTCCTCGTCCTTGATCAGCACGCCGATGGCGCGGCGGAAGGCTTCCGGCCACGGGCTGCCGCCCTTCTCCAGGATGGTGGCGGCATTGGCCCATTCGACGGCCTCGGCGATACCCGGCGGCTTGGCCAGCGGCCGGGCGCGGATGGTCTGCACGGCCGCCGCCACCGCGCGCGCCGTTACCTCGGCCACATCGCCGGCGCGCAGCATGATGATGGCGGCCTCGCGCTCGGCGTCGGGATAGCCGATCCAGTGGTAGACACAGCGGCGGCGCAGCGCCTCGGCAAGCTCGCGGGTGCGGTTCGAGGTCAGGATGACGATCGGCTGTGCCGTGGCGCGGATCGTGCCGCGTTCGGGAATGCTGATCTGGAAATCGGAGAGGAATTCCAGAAGCAGCGCCTCGAATTCATGATCCGAGCGGTCGATCTCGTCGACCAGCAGCACGCGCTGTTCCGGCGCTTTCAGCACCTGCAGCAGCGGCCGGGCGATCAGGAAACGGTCCTCGTAGATGTCGATCTCGTGCTCGCCGGCGTGGCGAATGGCGAGCAGCTGGCGTTGATAATTCCATTCGTAGAGCGCGTGCGCGGCGTCGACGCCTTCATAGCATTGCAGCCGCACCAGATCGCGGCCGAGCAGCGCGGCGATCGCCTTGGCCGCTTCCGTCTTGCCGACGCCTGGTGCGCCTTCGAGCAGCAGCGGCTTCCCCAGCCGGATCGCCAGGAAGATCGCGGTCGCAAGACTGTCGTCGGCCAGATAGCGCGAGGCGGCAAGATGCTGCGCCACCGCCTCCGGTGAGATTGCGACAGTCTCGGCGCTTGTCCCGTTCATTCCAGCCTCAGTTCGCCGCTTGCGCCTTCAGCGCGCGCAGGACGCGCTCCGGCGTGATCGGCAGCGTGTCGATGCGCACGCCGACAGCGTCGAAGACGGCATTGGCGACCGCCGGGATCTGCGGGTTGGCGCACATTTCGCCCGGCCCCTTGGCGCCGTATGGCCCGTCCGCCGATGGCCGCTCCAGCACGATGATCTCGGTCTCGGCGAGGTCGCCGGGGCCGGGCATCAGATACTGGTTGAAGTCCGTGCCGCCATGGTCGCGGTTGGGATAATAGGGCTCGGTCGTCTCGTAGAGCGCATGGCTGATGCCCATCCACGAACCGCCGACCAGTTGCTGTTCGACCATTTTCGGGTTCAGCGCGCGGCCGATCTCGAAGACGTTCTTCACCGTCAGCACGGTGACCTCGCCGGTCTCGTCGTCGACCTCGACCTCGGCCACGGTGCAGGCATGCGCGTAGCAGGTCGATGGCTTCATCGCGCCAGTCTCTTTCTCCGGATAGGAGCGCGGAATCAGGAACATGCCGCGGCCCGAGATCGAGCGACCGCGCTTGAAATGCGCCGACAGCGCGACATCGAAGATCGAGATCGATTTTTGCGGGGCGCCCTTGACCAGGATGTTGCCCTGGCCGTCTGTCTCGAGATCGGAGGCGTTCACCTCCAGTTCCTCGGCGGCCACTTCCAGCATCACCTGCCGCGCTTCCCTTGCCGCCTGGATGACGGCGTTGCCGGCGCGGTGCGTACCGCGCGAGGCGAAGGTGCCCATGCAGTGCGGGCCGGTGTCGGTGTCGGCGGTGTCGACGACGACGCGGTCTGTCGGCACGCCGATGGTCTCGGCGCAGATCTGCGCCATGATTTGCTTCATGCCCTGCCCGAGATCGACCGATGACAGCGTCACCATGAAATTGCCTGTCGGCGTCGAGTGCACCAGTGCCTGCGTCGGGTCACCGCCGAGGTTCATACCGGTGGGATAGTTGATCGCGGCAACGCCGCGTCCGCGCCTGATCGCCATCTCAAGCTCCCTTCGTATAGGAGGACATCGCCATGTACCTTTCCGCCACCGGCCAGTTGGCGGCGCGCGAAGCTTCCTGCATGCATTCGATCAGTGCGGCGCCCTCTGTCGGCTGGCGGTGCGCCTTCATGTCGCCGTCGCGATAGGCGTTGATGAAGCGGAATTCGAGCGGGTCCATGCCGATCAGGCGCGCCAGCTTGTCCATCTGCACCTCCAGCGCGAAATCGCCGATGGTGACGCCGAAGCCGCGCATGGCCGACGACGGCGTGCGGTTGGTGTAGACGCAGTAGGTGTCGATCCAGACGTTCGGAATAGTGTAGGGGCCGGGATAATGCCCCGCGCCCTTCTGCGCGCCATAGGGCGAGTGGCGCGAATAGGCGCCGGCATCGGTGTATCCGGTGACCTTGCGCGCGACGATGCGGCCATCTTTCATGACGCCGTCCTTGATGACGACCTTTTCAGCGGCGCGCGGCGACGAGATCTGCATCTCCTCCTCGCGGCTGTAGATAAAACAGACTGGTCGTCCTGTTAGTTTTGCGCCGAGGATGGCGATCGGCTCGACGATGACGTCGACCTTGCCGCCAAAACCGCCGCCGACTGTGCCGCCGACGAAATGCAATTTGCTGCCCGGCATCTGCAGGATGATCGAGGTGTTGTCGAGCGTGAAGAACATCGCCTGCGTGTTGGTGTAGCAGGTGAAGCGGTCATTGCCCTCGGGCGCCACCACGCAGCCGGTGGTCTCGGTCGGCGCGTGCTCGATCGGCGAAGACTGGTAGCTCTGCTCCAGTATGTGGTCGGCGCCGGCGAAGCCCGCCTCGACATCGCCGAAGCGCACCTTACGGCACTCGCCGCTATCATAGAGGTAATAATTCTGGCCGTGATATTCGTTGACCAGCGGCGCGTCGGGTTTCAGCGCCTCTTCCATGTCGAAGACGGCCGGCAGCACCTCATAGTCGACCTTGACCTTGGCTGCGGCCTCTTGTGCCGCTCGCTCGGTTTCGGCCAGCACCGCCACCACGGCCTCGCCCTTCCAGCGCACCTTGCCGTCGGCAAGCACCGTCTCGTCCTCCGGCCCGATCTGGATCAGGATCAGGATGGTGTAGACATTGTGCGGCACGTCCTTGGCGGTCAGAATTTTCACCACGCCCGGATGTTTTTCCGCCTCCGAGGTGTCGATCGAACGGATGCGGGCATGGTGA
>NZ_RZPW01000370.1:0-6029 GCF_003998455.1 Mesorhizobium sp. M7A.F.Ca.CA.001.08.2.1
TATCAGGCGATATCATCTATGACGGCCCGCTGATCGACGATGTCTACCACTCGGACATCCCCGATTACATGGCGACGCTCTTGCGTATGCGCGACCTCGATGTCTCGGTCGTGCATGGCGGCCATTTCCCGAGTTTCGGCAAAGTGCGCTACCGCCAGCTCGTCGACGAGTATCTGGAACAGAAGCGGCAGGCCGGCTGCCATCTGCGGCAGCCCTGAAAGCGGTCAGAGCGGTTCACCGTTTCACGGAAACGGCGAACCACTCCAACTCCTTGTTTGGCGCAATTCCGGACGGAAAACCGTTTCACACTTTTCCTGGAATTGCTCTAGCGCATCAATTCGAAATGCCGCGGAAACGCTTGATGCAGCAGGAGCAGCATGGTCTTGCGCAGCACGTTGGTGTCACGGCTGGACGGATTGAGATGATCCCAATACCAGGCGCCATGGACCAGATAATTCAGGCTCTCCGACAGCGTGTCGATGTCGACGCCGGTGTAACCGCCGCTGCGCGAAATCTCGATCAGCAACTCGCGCGCTTCGGCGGTGTAGGCAAGATCGCTCGGCAGGCCGATCTCATTGTAGATCTGCATGCTCTTGCGGTCGCTGGAGAACACGACAAAGACCGAAACCCATTTCGGGTGCTGGCGGGCAAAACGTTGCGCGCAATCGACCGCGCCCAGGGCCCGCTCAACCGGCGACAGGCCGGGCGCTCGCACCAGCGTCACCCACAGCTCATCGTATCGATCGCTGAGATACTGCAGGACGGCGCGAAACAGGTTCTCCTTGCTGCGGAAATGGAAGACGACCAGGGCATTGGACGAGCCGACATGTTCGGCGATGCGCTGCATGGTGACGCTTGCCAGCCCCTCCTCCGCGATGAGCTCGATGGTGGCGTCGATGATCCGCTGCACGCTGGCTTCGCCGCGTTCGCGCCGACGGTCCTTGGGCGGCGCGGCATCGTTTGCGGCACGTCCATTCTTCGCCGTTGCGCCTTTGCGTTTTGCCGCCGCAGCTTTTTGTTGCGCCATCTTCGTCCAGCTCCTTTCGGACCTTCTGCCGGCGATCGCCGGCTCCGCCACGGATCCGTCTATTCGAGGTGTCCGGCGCGGCTCACCATAACCGAAACCGCAGATCAATCACGATCGCGGCAAGGGCCGCATCGCCCTGTTATAGCGACGGGCGCGTTTCGGCGTTTGTGTACCACTGCCCCTTGGCCGTCTCATAGGCCACGGCCGCCCGGAAGACATCGGCATCGCAATAGGTGCGGCCGACGATCTGGATGCCTGTCGGCACGCCGCTTGCCGCCCGGCCCGACGGCACGGATAGAACCGGACAGCGGCTCATCATGTTGAACGGCGTCGTCATCACCCAGCCAAGCGACGGGTTCACCTGCTTGCCGTTGATCTCGACCGTGCCCGTTGTCTGATCGAACTCCGCCGGCACGGCGGGAAGCGCGTTGGTCGGGCAGATCAGCACATCGTAGGTCTCCAGCAGCGGCCCCAGCGTCTGGTACATCCTGGCCGCCACTTCCAGTGTTCCGACAAAGTCCGTCGCCTTCGACCTTTGCCCGTCCTCGGCGAACTGCCTGGCATAGCTCGTCATGTCCTTGCCGTGCTCCTTGAGCAGTTGCGACAGTGAGGCGCCGAACAGATGTTCGAGATAGGCCATGCCCGCCTTGAGCACGTCGTCGCCCCAGCCCAGATCGACTTCCTCGACCGTGGCGCCAAGCGAGCGAAACACATCGCAGGCGGCAAGCGTGTTCTTGCGCACATCGGGGTCCACTTCGAAAGAACCGAGGTTCATCGAGAAAGCAATCTTCCAGCCCTTGATCGGCTTGTAGTCGCTGGGCAGGCGCAGTTTGGGGCGGAGCGTGGCGATGTCGAGCGGGCTCGGTCCGGCCATCACGTTCTGCAGCAGGATCGCATCCCCGACGTTTCGCGCCAAAGGTCCGGTGTGGCAGTAGAAATCGAGGTTGAACGGCGGCTCGTCCGGATTGCGCCCGTAAGGCGGCTTGAAGCCGACAAGACCGCAGGCCGACGCGGGAATTCGGATCGACCCGGCAATGTCCGAGCCGGTGGCGATCGACGACGTGCCGGACGCCAGCGTCGCCGCGGCACCGCCGGACGAACCGCCGGGCGTGAATTCCGGGTTCCACGGATTGCGCGTCACGCCCCAGCGTTTCGACCAGGTGTAGCCGGCGCAGCTGAATTCAGGCGTCGCCGTGCGGGCATGGACAATGCCTCCGGCCTTGATGATGCGCTCGTTCATCGTCGAGGTATGGCCACCGATGGCATCCCGGGACAGCAGCGAGCCGTGCGAGGTCGGCTTGTCCTTGATGTAGCTCTCGTCCTTGATGCCGATCGGCAGTCCCTCGAGCGCCCCGGTACGGGCCCCCCTGGCGTATTTCGCCTCGGCTTTCCTGGCCAGGTCCATCGCCTCGTCGAAATGCGTGAAGGTGAGGCAGTTGATCGTCGGCTTGGTGGCTTCGGCGCGGCGGATGGTGGCCTGCATCAGTTCGACGGGCGAAAGCTTCTTTGCCTTGAACAGCCGCAGCGCCTCGCTGGCCGGCATGTAGCAAAGGTCGAGATCGGTCATGGGAAGTCTCCTGCGATCTGCGCATCGCGTTGCATGGACGGAGATGACCGCGCCGCGTGCAGCGGCGCGGGAAAGCCTGGTCAGGTCATTTCTGCAGGTCGGTCCAGATCTTCGTGTAGAGCGCCTGCACGTCGGGCGGGCATGCCTGCATGAACTGGCCCTTGGCGGCGAAATCGGCGGGAATGTTGACTTCCGGCGCGGTCTTCATGTCGTCGGGCATGAAGGCTTCCGAGCCCTTGATACCGTTCGAATAACGCGCAAAGGCTGAGATCAGTGCCGCATTCTGCGGATCCATGATGAAATTCTGGAACAGCTTGGCGTTGTCGACGTTTTTGGCGTCTTTGAGGACAGCGACATTGTCCATCCAGATCGGATAGCCTTCCTTGGGATAGCCATAGACGATCTTGTCGTTCTCAAGCCGCTCGCGCAGCGATATGCCGTTCCAGTTGACGCCCGCGGCGATGTCGCCCCTGCCCAGGCCATCGACGGCCGCATAGTCGAGCGAAAGCCATTTCGCCTTGGCCTCCACCAGCTTGTCATGCACCTTCTTCAGCATCTGCATGTCGCTGCTGCAATATTTGCCACCCTCGTAAGCGATGGCGAGAAACATGATGTCACCCATTTCGGGTACGACATTGATCTTGCCGACGAGTTCGGGGGGTGGGTCGAGGAAGATCGCCGATGTGTTGGGGTCGCCGGCATAAACCGACTTGTTCACCGAAATGCCGGTCGTTCCCCACTGCCATGGAACGGTATATTTGCGGCCTGGATCGAATGGAACATCGACCCACCTGGGATCGACGTTCTTGAAGTTCTCCATCTTGTTGGGATCGGTCTCCAAGAGCAGACCTTCGCTGATCCAGACCGGCACGACGCTCGCCGAGGGCACGACGATGTCATAGCCGGAGGCGCCCTGCCGGACCTTGGCCAGGGCGGTATCGTTGGAATCATAGTCGGTGACGGTGACCTTGACCTTGTAGGTCTCCTCGAACTTCTTGATCAGCTCGGGACTGGTGTAGTTGCCCCAATTGTAGATGTTGAGTTCGCCGTCGGCATGGGCAACGCCCGTGACAGTCAGCAGCGACAGGCCGATGGCCGTCGCGGTCAGTTTCCAGTTCATGCTGTATGCTCCCATTGTTGGGACCGGCGGCGTTACGGCCTCAGGTCCGTTTCCTGCTGACGAAAAGATGGCGGCGACAATGCCGATCGACGGCACGAGAACGGCCGTCGGCATCGCATTTGCGGCATGCGGCGCACCGGCAACGGCAAGCCGCATCGCAGTCGAGATATTCCCCTCTTCATGGTGGCCATTCACCGGCTGGCGCCGGCTGTCCAACTCAATTCGCGACCTCAGGAGTAACTATGACTAAACATGCAGTCAATATCTTTATGCGGATACGGCCAGGGCTCGCCGATGGGTGCGCCCGATGCGGTGGTGACCAAGTGGGCAGCCAGGAAAGAGCTTTGGCCGCGACGCCGGGCGCGTCAGGCCGTTGGGGCCGCAACGGTTCCGGCCGCAATTCGCTGACGGAACCAATCGAAGGTGCGCCCGATGCCTTCCTGATAGCCCGTCCTGGCTTCCCAGCCAGGAAGGACATGCCTCGCCGACGTCAGGTCCGGACGCCGATTTGTCGGATCCTGGGGAGCCGGAGGGTGGTGCTCGATGCGGCTGCCGGGGACAAGCGACCTGACGAATTCCGCGATGCGCAGGACGGAAACCTCGTGATCGTTGCCGATGTTCAGAGGGCCGCGATGCGAGATGCCGTCGCGCCAGAAGTAACGTTCCAGCCCCTCGACGATGTCGTCGACATAACCCCAACTGCGCGATTGGGACCCGTCGCCATAGACCGTCAGCACCCCGGTTGTCAGAGCCTGGATGGCAAAGTTCGAAACGGCGCGTCCATCGTCGATGCGGGTTCGCGGCCCATATGTGTTGAAAATCCTGACGACGCGAATGTCGAGCCCGACAACCCGCTGCTGTTCGAACAGCAATGCCTCGGTGCAGCGCTTGCTTTCATCATAAGAGGCCCTGGGACCGGTGCAGTCCACCGATCCCCTGTAACTCTCGGGTTGGGGTGAAACCAGGGGGTCGCCATAGACTTCCGAGGTCGAGGCGAAGCAGAAACGGCCGCCGGGCTTGAGCAGCGTCAGAAGATTGAGCGCGCCGCCGATGTTGGCCTTGATCGTGCGTACCGGCTCGCGCATGTACCAAAGCGGCGAAGCCGGCGACGCGAGATGGATGATCTCATCGAAGCGTTGAAGGGATGAAAAGCTTTCGGCATCGGCAATCTGCAGATCGAAACGCGGATCGGCGACATGTGCGACGTTGTCTCGCGTCCCGGTCCAAAGATTGTCGACGACGATCAGCTTTTCCAGATCGCTTCGCCGCAACAGACGGTCGACCAGATGTGAGCCGAGGAAGCCGCAGCCACCAGAAATCAACACGCTGCGCGACATGGAACCCCCTGCTCCAGACACCCGGCCAGTCAACGAGCCGCAGGGCTTGTTTCCCAACAACGGCGGATACGAGGCTACCCAAAAACCTTTCCGCCAATCGGTGCACCCATCTACACCGCCAAGCGCCGCGAGTGCAAACAGCAAGCTTTCACGAGTGGAACGTGCGGCAGCCGACCGGCCTCTGCTTTTAAGGAGAGAAACTGCCGCGCGATGTCGCGCACCGAAGCGGCCGCCAATGCCGCCGGTCGTCCGAAAGGATGATCAGGTTACAGCGCTACAGCGCCCTTTGCGGGCATGGCGCTCCGGCTGCGTCACCACAGCGCGACGCCGTGGGCTGCGGTCGGAAGCTCGTCTCTTCGGACTGGCGCACCAGTTCGGCAAAGAGCAGCGCGAAGCTTCCCAGCATCAGAAAGACAATGATCAGGCGTGTTACCGGCAATATGTCGGCCTCGACTGGCTAGCCCCCACGCCACCCATCCACTGCCGGCTAACATGACCGATCCGGCTTTACGAGACTTTAAGGCCGGTCTTAACCATCACATTCGCGTAGCCTTTGACATGATACGCGAACGCATGTCCGCATCCGCCGTCCCGCGGTCGCCTCGCCATCCCGGAATGGCATTGCCATCCGGGATGGCGGCTCCGTTTGCAGACCTACCCCGCCCATGCTACCCCGAAATTGGCGCGGCCCTGCCGCTGCCACCGGTCGTCATCGGGGAGCCATGAGCAAAGCCGCCAGCCACATCGCCTTCGTCTCGTCCGACACCGCTGACGCCAAGACGGCGCTGGAAAGCCTGTCGGCGCGCTATGGCCAGTCTTCCGTCGAGGAGGCCGAGATCGTCGTTGCCCTTGGGGGTGACGGCTTCCTGCTGCAGACCCTGCGCGACACGATGGGGACCGGCAAGAAGGTCTACGGCATGAACCGTGGCACCATCGGCTTCCTGATGAACGAGTATCGTTCCGGTGGCCTGACCGAGC
>NZ_RZPW01000371.1:0-5982 GCF_003998455.1 Mesorhizobium sp. M7A.F.Ca.CA.001.08.2.1
GCGATGACCTCGCCCCCGGGCTGCTAGCCGGCTGCTGTCATCCATCTGTCATCGCCGAGCGCTACCCGCTTGCGGCAAAGCAAATGGGGAATCATCTTGCCATGACGGACGTTTCCGCAGATCTGGTTTTTAGCCGCGGCAAGGAAGTTGGAAAGGCCGTCTATCAGAACCGCCCGCTGTCGAAGGCCGGCATTTCGGAGCGGCTGTTCGCCTTCCTGTTTTCCGGCCTCGTCTATCCGCAGATCTGGGAAGACCCCGATGTCGACATGGAGGCGATGCAGCTTGGCCAGGGCCACCGCGTCGTCACCATCGCCTCGGGCGGCTGCAACATCCTGGCCTACCTCACGCGCTCGCCGGCCCGGGTCGACGCCGTCGACCTCAACACCGCGCACATCGCGCTGAACCGCATGAAGCTGGAGGCGGTGCGCCATTTGCCATCGCAGGGCGATCTGTTCCGCTTCTTCGGAGCCGCCGACACCAGCCACAATTCGAAAGCGTATGACCGTTTCATCGCGCCGCATCTCGATCCTGTCAGCCGTCACTACTGGGAGCGCCGCAACTGGCGCGGGCGCCGTCGCATCACTGTGTTCGACCGCAATTTCTACCAGACCGGCCTGCTCGGCCTGTTCATCGCCATGGGCCATCGCACGGGAAAATTCTTCGGCGTCGACCCAGCCGGCATCATGCAGGCCAGGAACATCGGCGAGCAGCGCCGCTTCTTCAACGAGGAGTTGGCGCCGGTCTTCGACAACAAGCTTTTGAGATGGGCGACGTCGCGCAAGGCTTCACTGTTCGGCCTCGGCATTCCACCGGCGCAGTACGATTCGCTGATCACTTCTGGCGACGGCACCATGGCCAGCGTGCTGAAAGCCCGGCTGGAAAAACTCGCTTGCGATTTTCCGCTGGAGAATAACTACTTCGCCTGGCAAGCCTTTGCCCGCCGCTATCCGAACCCCGGCGAGGCCGCCCTGCCCGCCTATCTCGAAAGGCAGAATTACGAGACCATCCGCGGCAATGTCGGCCGCGTCGCCATCCACCATGCCAATCTGATCGAGTTTCTCGCCGGCAAGGATGCAGGCGCGGTCGACCGCTTCGTCCTGCTCGACGCACAGGACTGGATGACCGACGATCAGCTCAACGCGCTGTGGGCGGAAATCACCCGTACGGCTTCGACCGGCGCCCGCGTCATCTTCCGCACCGCCGCCGAGCCCAGCCTGCTGCCGGGTCGCGTCTCCAGCTCGCTGCTCGACCAATGGGACTATCAGGACCAGGCTTCGCGCGAATTTTCGGCCCGCGACCGCTCGGCCATCTATGGCGGCTTCCACCTCTATGTGAAGCGCGCGGCATGAGCAGCAGCGAGCTGCCGGCCAGCCCCGAATTCAAGGCCAATCATGCCGAACTGATGGACGGCGTCTACCGCTGGCAGCGCCACATCTACGACCTGACCCGCAAATACTACCTGCTCGGCCGCGACCCAATGATCTCGGGGCTCGACGTGCCTGTCAGTGGCACCGTGCTGGAACTCGGCTGCGGCACCGGCCGCAACGTTATCCTCGCCGCCCGTCACTATCCCGACGCGCGCTTTTTCGGCCTCGATATTTCGGCCGAAATGCTGGAGACGGCCGGAAAGGCGATCGACCGCGAGGGCCTGTCCGGTCGCGTCATATTGGCTAGGGGCGATGCCACCGATTTCGATGCCCGTGCACTCTTCGATGTCGAACGCTTCGACCGTGTCTTCGTGTCCTATTCGCTGTCGATGATCCCCGGCTGGGAAAAAACAGTATCGGCGGCACTTGCCGCCCTGTCGCCGAACGGTTCGCTGCACATCGTCGATTTCGGCCAGCAGGAAGGCCTGCCGCGCTGGTTTCGCACACTGCTGCGCGGCTGGCTGAAAAAATTCCACGTCGCGCCTCGTGAATCGCTGCGCGAAGTGCTGGAATCGGAATCTCGGCGAACCGGCGCAAGCTTCCGTTTCCGCACGCTTTATCGCGGCTACGCCTGGCTGGCGGTTATCGGGCCGCGCGGCTAGCCAAGGTGAAACCGCCATTTGCAGGCCGACCTCACCTGAATGTCAATGCACCTTAATGGAGTGCCTTCACCAACGCCCCCACCATCGTCTGCGGCCGATAGCCAAGCTTGGCAGGCGTCAGCCCCAGCCGCACCACCACCAACTGCTCCGAGGGAATGATGGCAACCGTCTGCCCGTCATGGCCTTCCATCCAGTACGTGTCCTTGGGCAGGCCTGCAGCGACGCCGGCGCCGGGGTTTTCCTCATCGCCCGGGGCCTCGATCCACAATTGGCCCTTGCCGTAGACCTTCGAGGCGGATGCCGGCTCTCGCATCCAGTCGACGAAACCGGCCGGCAGGATCTGGTTGCCGTTCCACACCCCGCCTTGCAGCAGGAACTGGCCGAAGCGCGCCCAGTCATGCGCGGTCGCGTAAAGATAGGACGAGCCGACGAAGGTGCCCAGCTCGTCCGTTTCGAGCACCGCGCTGTGCATGCCGAGCGGCTCGAATAGCGCCGTGCGCGGCCAGGTCAGCGCCCTGGCTTTGTCGCCGACCGCGTCCTGCCAGAGGCGCGACAGCATCACCGCCGTGCCGCTCGAATAGGAAAACTGTTTGCCGACCTCTGCAGCCAGCGGCTTGGATTCGGCAAAGCCCGCCATGTCAGGTTCGAGATAGAGCATGCGCGTGACGTCGGCGACGTCGCCATAATCCTCGTTGAACTCCAGCCCGCTCGACATCGCCATCATGTCGGCAAGGCTGATCGCGGCGCGGCCGTCCGCCTTCCACGGGGCAAATAGGTTTTTGTTGTCGAAAGCCATCTTGCCGTCCTTGACCAACGTACCGACGATGGCGGCATTCACCGTTTTGGTCATCGACCAGCCGAGCAGCGGCGTCCTGGCGGAAAAGCCATCGCCGTAGCGCTCGGCGACGACACGGCCATTCTTGACCACCACCACTGCGCGCATGCCGGTGCCGATCAGCGCCGCATCGTCCAGCAGCTTGGCAACAACCGGATCCTGTGATGCCTCGACCCGTTCGCCTTCCGGCCACAGGTCGCCCATGATGACTGCCGACGGCCCCGCTTGGATCGCGGTCCGCCGCACCTTTCCTACGTCGCCGTCCGGAACCGAAGCGCAGCCAAGCCCGTCGCGGGCTACGGCGACGCTCTTGCCGAGGAACCCGAACAGGCCGGCAGACACCGTTCCCCTGTTCTTGTCCACCGAAACCCGCATTAACCGCAGCAGGGGATGCCCGGGTGCCTGCACGTCGACGGCCAGCACCTCATTGGGATCGCGGCCGGCGATAAAAACGTTCGAACAGACGATCTTGGCCGAGTAGCCCGAGCCGACCCTGATCAACTCCGGTGGCGCGATATAAAGCCAGGCAAAAAGTGCTGCGATCACCAGGACGATCAGGCCAAGCAGCCATTTGACGATCTTGACCACGATCCGCATTTATTTCCTCCGGGCCCTGCCCGACCCTTATGTCATCGATTTGCCGCCATTGCTTCCGCAAATCACAATGCTTGTCGAGCGCCATCAACGGATTATCAACCATGATCGGCGATCACAGGATATGCTGAGCGATGCTGTGGGGCGATCGTTCGGAGGGGCCCCGATCACAAAGCAGGCCAACAGTGTAGAGACCCATCAGCGACCGGCTGAATCCGGCTCGGGAATTGCGATGCGCCGTCTTGCGGGCCTGATCATGCTAGCGCTGCTTGGTGCTTGCTCGACCGTCGACGATCTCTCGCCGCTGTCGCCATCCGCTTCGAGCAGCCCGACGGTTGCCGTGCGCGCGCCGCGCTTTGCCGACTCCAAGCCGCATGAATGGGAGAGCGGCGCGCCGTGGAACTATGCCGTCCACGGCACCGATGTTTCCAAATACCAGACCTCGGTCGACTGGCCGGCTGCCAGGGCCAGCGGCATCTCCTTCGCCTTCATCAAGGCGACCGAGGGCGGCGACCGTTTCGACGGGTATTTCAGCGAGCATTGGGCGCGCACGAAGGCCAACGGGATTCCGCGAGCCGCCTATCATTTCTATTATTTCTGCACCCCGGCTGCCGTTCAGGCGCGCTGGTTCATCCGCAACGTCCCCGTCGATCGCTCGGCGATGCCGCCGGTCCTCGATATGGAATGGAACCCGCAATCGCCGACCTGCAGGCTGCGTCCCGACGCCGCCACGGTGCGCGCGGAGATGACCACCTTCCTCGAAATCGTCGAACGCCATTACGGCAAGAAGCCGATCATCTACACTTCCGTCGACTTCTTCGACGACAACGGGCTGTCGGGGTTCCGCGGCTATCCCTACTGGCTGCGTTCCGTCGCCGGCCATCCGCGTGAGAAATACGGCAGCCACCCCTTCACCTTCTGGCAGTACACCGGAACCGGCATCGTTCCCGGCATGACCGGCAAGTCCGACATCAACGTCTTCAACGGCAGTGAAGCCGCCTGGAACAAATGGCTGCGGCAGAACACCCGTTGACGTCAGGTTCAACGGCAGCACCGCCCTGGATCAAAAGCACTCCAGCAGAGCTTCCGTTGAACCGGTTCAACTGCAGCACCGCCCTGGATCAAATCACTCCAGCAGAGAAGCTGCCGCAGAACACCGTTGACACCGGGCCTGCCGCCTGCTTTTCGACACAGCCAGCGGTAAAGAGTGCAACCGCCGGTAATTCAGGGCGTTGGGCTTCCCGGGGGGAGCACAACAAATGACCCCCTGTTCGTTTCGAAAGGAAGCTGATGCGACTGCGTTCCAAAGTCCTCGCGGCTGCGCTGACCCTGTGCGCCACGGCCTTGCCGGCGATGGCGCAGGAATGCGGCGGCGACTTCGAATCCTGGAAGCAGGGCGTCGCCGCGGAAGCCAGGGCGGCCGGCGTAGGTGCAGTGGGTCTCGACGCCCTTGAAGCGGCAACCTTAGATGACAAGGTGTTGGCGCGCGACCGCGCCCAGGGCGTCTTCACCCAAACCTTTGTCGAGTTTTCCAACCGAATGATCTCGGCCTATCGCCTGAAGCAAGGTGCGGCGAACATAAAGAAATACGCGGATGTCTTCGCCCGCGCCGACCAGCAGTTCGGCGTCCAGGCGCCGATCATCGCCGCCTTCTGGGCGCTGG
The DNA here is from genome assembly GCF_003998455.1 of Mesorhizobium sp. M7A.F.Ca.CA.001.08.2.1. NCBI lineage: Bacteria > Pseudomonadati > Pseudomonadota > Alphaproteobacteria > Hyphomicrobiales > Phyllobacteriaceae > Mesorhizobium > Mesorhizobium sp. M7A.F.Ca.CA.001.08.2.1. Next base: position 5,122 of record NZ_RZPW01000371.1, read on the forward strand.
AGACCGATTTCGGCGCCGTGCAGGGCGACTTCCACACGCTGAGCGCCCTGGTGACGCTTTCCCATGATTGCCGCCGGCCGCAGCTCTTCCGGCAACAGCTGGTGCCGCTTCTGGAACTGATCGATCGCGGCGTGCTGCCGGCCGATGTCAGGGGCGCCTGGGCCGGCGAGATCGGCCAGACGCAGATCCTGCCCTCCGACTATCTGGCACGCGGCGTCGACGGCGACGGCGACGGCAAGATCGACCTGCGCGGCAGCGTGCCTGATGTGATCATGACCACTGCCAACAAGGTGCTGTCGCGCGGCTGGAAACGCGACCAGCCCTGGATCCAGGAAGTCCGCGTGCCCGAAGACATGCCGTGGGATCAGACCGGTCGCACCAACAAGCTGCCGCTGTCGCAGTGGGCGCAATGGGGCGTCACCTACCCCAGCGGCGCGCCGCTGGTCGACAACGGCCTGAAAGCAGGCCTCGCGCTGCCGATGGGCCGCAAGGGGCCAGCCTTCCTCACCTACGACAATTTCGACGTCTATCTCGAATGGAACCAGTCCTTCACCTATGCGCTGACGGCAGCCAACCTTGCCGCACGGCTGGCAGGCGCTCCGCCGCTGGACCCGCGCAATCCCGAGACCGGTCTCAACAATGAGCAGATGAAGGCGTTGCAGACCAAGCTGGAAGCCAAGGGCTACGATGTCGGCACCGTCGACGGCATTTTGGGTACCAACACCCGCGAGGCGATCCGCAAGGAGCAGACGCGGCTAGGTTTGCCGGTGGATGGCTGGCCGACGCCGGAGCTTTTGGGAAAATTATAGGGCAGTAGGGCAAATTAGCCCGAAGCAGTGACTGCCGCCACCCCTATTCCCC
>NZ_RZPW01000372.1:0-5961 GCF_003998455.1 Mesorhizobium sp. M7A.F.Ca.CA.001.08.2.1
TCCACGATCCGTTCGGAGAGGTAATAGCCAATCGCACCGCCCCAAAGGATGCCCCCCGGCACCCCTTCGGCGAGCCAGACATTCTCCAGGCCCCACGCCTGCCCCATCAGCGGCAGCTCATCGGCCGTCATCTGGAAAGGTCCTCGCACATTGCGCTTGATGCCGGCGCGCCCGAGCGCGGGAACCAGTTCGGTGGCGCGCTCCCAGTTCCAGGAAACGGCATCGAAATCTTCATCGAGCAGATCGGCGCCGAACCATTCCGGGACGCCGTTTTCGGCGAACAGCTTGAGCTGCTCGGTGCGCTCATAGGGACCGAACATCAGCCCGTCTCCCTCTTCGCGCAGATAGCCCTCGTAACCCTCGTCCCTGAGGATCGGCATCTCCGGAAGACCAAGCCGTTTGCGTTCCACGATTTCGGGAACCGCCTCGGTGATCCAATACTGGTGCAGGATCGGAATCGCGGGAATGTCCAGGCCCAGCATGGCGCCTGTCTGGCGTGCGTAATTGCCTGTTGCAAGGATGACATGTTCACAGACGATCTCGCCGCGTGAGGTCTTGACCCTCCACCCGCCGCTCGGCATCCGCTCGAAACCCACGACCTCGGTATCAAGATGGATCTTCGCGCCGAGGTCGCGTGCACCCTTGGCCATGGCCTGGGTGACATCGGCGGGTGCAATGTGGCCGTCATCGGGATGATAAAGGGCACCCAGCATGCTGTTGTTGTCGAGCAGCGGCCAGATTTCTCGCGCTTCCGCGGGCGATACGATCCGGGCCCGCACACCCTGGACCTCGGCAACGTCCATGTAGCTTCTGTACTCGTCCAGCCTGTCGCGCGTGTTGGCAATGCGCAGCTGGCCGCATTTGTGCCAGCCGACGTTCTGGCCCGTCTCCGCCTCCAGCCCCTCATAGATTTCGATCGACCTGGCTATCATGCGGCCGACATTGCGGCTGCGCGCGTAAGAGGGGATGAGCCCCGCGGCATGCCATGTCGACCCGGCCGTAAGCTGTGTTCGCTCCAGCAATGCCACATCGGTCCAGCCGCGCTTTGCCAGACCGTAGAGAATGCCTGCACCCACACAGCCGCCACCGACCACGACCGCACGAAAGGAACTCACCATATGCGCGTGCCCTTGTATGAAATTGCCACCGGTCCACATGAACGCATGCGCATACTGTCAGACAGCATCCGGCTTTTCAGCATATTTCCTTGTCTGGAACGCAGCAGTGGTCACCCGACTGTTGGGCCACGAAGCCGGCCGAACTGTCAGCCTTCGCGCCCGCGTTCAGGCCGCTTTTTTGCGTTTTGCCTAGCTATATTCCGATTGCAGCATTCGGGATCGGGACATGATCTTCGTTGATCAGCACGATCGGCGCATCGGCTCCCTCGACCCTGACGACCAGCAGGCGCAGGCTCCACGTGCCGGCTGTCCGGACAGCCGTCGAATAGGCCGTGCCCTTGCCCCTGGCGCCGTGGACCGGAATGCCGAACTGGGCGTCACCAGCCCCATTCGCATCGACGTTGAGATGGCCGCCGACCCAGAAACTGTCGGTCAAATCATCACCCAACGCCGCCTTGACGCGGTCGTCGGCGCGAAGCCTGTCCATCGTCATGAGATAGGCATCGCTGCCTTTCAGGACGTAGGGAATGCTGCCGACCATCGTCGCGCAGCCGCCAATCCCGACCACCCAGACGGCAAGGCCGGCGATTGCCCAGTTGCGCTGCGTCTTGCGAAACTGCTCGGGGTCGCGCCAGGCGCGGTTCTGCCAGGCCCAGCGGCTGCCGCGTGCGCCCAGCACGATGATCATGATGATGTTGACGACAGGGATCAGCGCCAGCAACGCAATGAAGGTGCTGTTGCCGATGCCCCAGATCCAGTTGAGGAAGAAGGCGCCCCAGTTCCAGCGGTCGAGTTCGGCTGGAATTTCAGCCGGCTGGTTGAGCGGTTGTCCGGCCATCATGTCCCCAATCGGTAACGTACGGACTGATTCTAGCGCATGCGCTCCTCTATGCGCAAAATCAAAGTTTTGCAGCCCCGGTCAGGTCTTGTTGGACAGCCGGCGAAAATTCGCTTTCACGGCACGGCTTGCCGGCTTCAGCGCGGCGCTGATCGAGCGCTCCGCCGCAACCCCGTTGAACAGCGATGGCGTGCGGCCGGAAAAAACTTCCGGCCAGAACCGCGACGCCGATTGCAGGAAAGACATTTGCGCCGCAAACGCGCCTTCGGCCATAGCGGCGGTCTTCTCGTTGACCGCACGTGCCGTCTCCGTACTCCATGGCTGGCGGCTCCCGCCATCCATGGCCATCAACGGTAGCCGCATCATCGCCACCAGCGGCGCCAGCATCAGGTCGCCGCTGATGCTGGCCGCTTCTCGCGTCCGTCGGCTCTTGCCGGTTTTTCTCATGGAAACAAACCCCTTGTGGCGGCCGAATCAGCCGCTGCCCCACACACTACGCGCTTGTGATGGAATTCGTTCCCTCGCCGCTTCGGCATGGTCTCAAGGCTGGGCGCGCCCGCCGAAGAGCGCCCAGCCGAGGGGTCGAGTTCTACCGCTTGCGAAGATCGGCTTGCGCCAGATCCAGCGCCTTCGAGATGCGGTCGCAGGCCATGTCGATCGTATCGCGGGTCCAGATCAGCGGCGGCGACAGGATCATCGTGTCGCCGGTGGCGCGCAGCATCATGCCATTCGTGATGGCGTGATCCCGCACGGTTACCGCCGCACTTCCAGCCGGCAGGAACCGCTCCTTGGTCGCCTTGTCCTTGACGATCTCGATCGCGCCCATCAGTCCGATCGAACGGACCTCGCCGACCAGATCATGTCCGGCAATGCGCTCCTGCAACGCCTTGGCGAAGTAAGGGCCGGTGTCGTTCCGGACGCGGTCGACCAGCCCTTCGCGCTCGATGATCTCGAGGTTCTTCAGCGCCACGGCGCAGGCCACCGGATGCCCGGAATAGGTGTAACCGTGATTGAACTCGCCGCCCTTCTCGACCAGCGTCGAGGCGATGCGGTCGCCAACCAGCAATGCCGACAGCGGCTGATAGCCCGAGGTCAGCGCCTTGGCGGTGGTGATCGTGTCGGGCTCGATGCCGAGTGTCTGTGCGGCAAACCATTCGCCGGTGCGACCATAACCGGTGATGACTTCGTCCAGCATCAGCAGGACATCGTATTTACGGCAGATGCGCTGCACTTCCGGCCAATAGCTCGCCGGCGGTATCTTCACGCCGCCGGCTCCCATGATCGGCTCGCCGATAAACGCAGCAACCTTGTCGGCGCCGGCTTCGAGGATCGCCTCCTCGACAGCCCCGGCCGCGCGCAGACCGAAATCATGATCGCTCTCGCCAGGCAGCGCCAGCTCATAGGCATAGGGCATCATCACATGGACGATGTTGGGCACCGCACCGTTGAGCTGCTTGTGCATACCATCCATGCCGCCGAGCGAGGTGCCGGCAACGGTCGAGCCGTGATAGGCCATCTTGCGCGAGATGATGCGGTTCTTCTCCGGCTTGCCCTCCAGCACCCAATAGTGGCGCACGAGGCGCAGCGCGGTGTCGTTGGCTTCCGACCCGGAAGAGCCGTAGAATACCTGGTTGACGTGCTTCGGCGCGATCTCCGCCAGCTTCTTGGACAGCAGCACTGGCGTCGGCGTCGAGCATTTGAAGAAGGAGTTGTAGTAAGGCAGTTCCTTCATCTGGGCATAGGCGGCCTCGGCCAGCTCGTCACGGCCATAGCCGATGTTGACGCACCACAGCCCGGCCATGCCGTCGAGGATTTCAGCCCCCTCGGAATCGTAGATGAAAGGGCCGTTGGCATGGGTGATGATGCGCGACCCGGCCCCGCGCATTTCCTTGTGGTCGGTGAACGGATGCAGATGATGCGCGGCGTCGATCTGCTGAAGCTGCTTCAGCGAATAATTCTGATAGGTCATGTCTGATCTTCCCTCTGGATTCTATCCGGCCAAGCCGGGGCGAATGCTTCAGAGGAAGAGAGGTGGCGAATAGCCGATGCGGGCGCACAGCCGCAAAAGCTCGGCGCGCAGCGTGCGCGGTGACGGCGTCACCGCGACCCGCAATGCGCGAGCCTCGAATGCGTCAATCAACATCCTGACGAGAGCCATGGAAGCCACCTTAGAGCAAAGGCTGCTCGAGGAGAACCACCCTTTGCTTGGCCCATAACTGAATGACTCTAGGCCTTGGCTGTCAGCGCCCTCTGCAAGAAGACATATTTCATCGCCGTCTGCGCCGCCTGCGGCCGGCGGTCGCCACGCCCGCCATGGCCGCCCTCGGTCTCCTCGAAGAACAGCGTCCTGGCATGGCCGGCTTCCTGCAGGCGGGCGGCCATCTTGCGCGCGTGGCCGGGATGGACCCGATCGTCAGCGGTCGATGTGGTCAGCAGCACAGGCGGATAGGCGGCAGCGGCGTCGACATGCTGGTAGGGCGAGTAGGCTGAAAGCCACTTCGCGTCTTCGGGTTTCGACGGATCGCCATATTCGGCCATCCACGAGGCTCCAGGCGGCAATTCGGCGTAACGCAGCATGTCGAGCAGCGGCACCTCGATGATGACGGCGCCGAAAAGCTCGGGATGCTGCGTCAAGGAAACGCCGGTCAGCAAGCCGCCATTCGAACCACCCTGGATGCCGAGCGAGCTTGCTGTCGCGATGCCGCGCTTGACGACGTCCTGCGCGACCGCTGCGAAATCGTCGAATCCGTTCTGGCGATTGCCCTTGAGCGCCGCCTGATGCCAGGCTGGGCCGAACTCGCCGCCGCCGCGGATGCATGCCTGCACATAGGCATTGCCTTTCTCCAGCCACAGCTTACCACGCACGCCGGCATAGCCGGGCAGCAGCGGCACTTCGAAGCCGCCATAGCCGTAAAGCAGCGTCGGCACCGGACCTTTCTGGTCGCGCCGCCTGACGACGAAATAGGGGATCATCGTGCCGTCCTTGGAGCGCGCCTCGAACTGTTCCGAGATGAGCGGCGAGGCATCGAAACGCGCCGGCTGCGACTTCACGGTGGCGAGCGTCTCGCCATTGTCGTCGGACCAGATGATCGAACTCGGGGTCAGGAAATCGGTGAAGGAGAAGGACACGCTCGAGCCGAACTGCTCGGCATGACTGATGCCGACATTGCCATTTTCGGGCAGCGCCACCGGTTTCAGCGACCAGTTGCCATCCATGCGCTCGCAGACGACGACTTTGCCGCGCACATTGTCCATCAGGCTGACGAACAACCGGTCCCGCGTGCGGGCAATGCCGGCTATGGAAACGCGATATGCCGGCTCGAACAAGGTTTCGACAGGCCCGATCGCGCCGGTTGCGACCCAATGTGCAATATCGACCGAATAAAGACCGTCGGGCTTGCAAACCGTGTCGTCGGGCGCCGTCCATGCACTGCGCACGCCGAACACGAGCTGATCCCTGAATATTGCCGTATCGGTCATGTCGTCCGGTAGCGGCAGCTGTTTGTTTTCGCCGGAAGGCAGCCGAAGGAAGATGTGCGAAGCGAAGAAATTCAGCGTTCGAGCCAGGACCAGATAGCGTCTGTCACCGTCGTACTCGACAGCGGCACCAACGGCGAGATCCTCTTTCTGCGCCTCGAAGATCGGCGTCGCGTCTTCCAGCTTGGTATCGCGCTTCCACAGCTTTATGACTCGCGGATAGCCGGACTCGGTCTTGTCGGCCTCGTCGAAAGCGGCCGAAACAATCACGGTGTCCTTATCCAGCCAGCTGAAACCCGACTTGGAAGCGGGTGCACGAAACCCACCCTCGACAAACGACTTGGTCGCGATGTCGAATTCGCGCATCTCGCTGGCGTCGCCGCCATCCGGCGACATCGAGACAAGGCAAAGGTTGAAGTCGGGATAGAGCCGGCTGGCGCCGCCAAAAACCCATTTTATCTCTTCCTCCGCCGCAAGCTGGTCGAAGTCGATGATCGTTTCCCAGTCGGGCTTCTCGGTCTTGTAGGA
>NZ_RZPW01000373.1:0-5951 GCF_003998455.1 Mesorhizobium sp. M7A.F.Ca.CA.001.08.2.1
GTGCCCAGATTGACCGAGCCGAACAGCACGAACACGCCGAAGATGCCGAGTGCGAAGCCGAAATCGCCGACACGGTTGACGACAAAGGCCTTGATTGCCGCGGCATTGGCCGACGGCTTCTTGTACCAGAAGCCGATCAGCAGATAGGACGCCAGCCCCACCCCTTCCCAGCCGAAGAACATCTGCACGAGGTTGTCCGCCGTCACCAGCATCAGCATGGCGAAGGTGAACAGCGACAGATAGGCGAAGAAGCGCGGCCGGTTCGGATCGTGGTGCATGTAGCCGATCGAATAGATGTGGACCAGCGCCGACACGGTGTTGACCACCACCAGCATGACCACCGTCAGCGTGTCGATCCGCAGCGCCCAGGACGCTTCCAGCCCACCCGACTGTATCCAGCGCAGCACGGGCACGGTGAACACCTCGCCATGGCCGAAACCGACGGTGAAGAACGCGACCCACGACAGCACGGCCGCGACCACCAGGAAACCCGAGGTGATGTATTCGGACGCCTTGGCGCCGAGCGACGTGCCGAACAGGCCGACGATCAGGAAGCCGAGCAGGGGAAGGAAGACGATGGCCTGATACATGGTGGTTCCGTCAACCCTTCATCATGTTCACGTCTTCGACCGCGATCGAGCCGCGGTTGCGGAAGAAGACGACGAGAATGGCAAGTCCGATGGCGGCTTCGGCCGCCGCGACCGTCAGCACGAACAGCGCGAACACCTGGCCGACCAGATCGCCGAGTGCTGCCGAAAAGGCGACGAAATTGATGTTGACCGCCAGCAGGATCAGCTCGACCGACATCAGGATGACGATGACGTTCTTGCGGTTCAGGAAGATGCCGAACACGCCGAGCGTGAACAGAACAGCCGATACGGTCAGATAATGTGCGATGCCGACAACCATCTCAGAGTCCCTCGCCTGTCTTGACCTTGCGGATTTCCATGCCGGTCGCCGGTGTGCGGCCGACCTGGGCTGCGATCGACTGCCGCTTGACGCCTGGCTTGTGGCGCAGCGTCAGCACGATGGCGCCGATCATGGCGACCAGCAGCACGAGGCCCGAAATCTGGAAGTAGTAGAGGTAGTCCGTATAGAGGATGTCGCCGAGCGCGGCGGTATTGGTCCGCGTGGCAAGATCCGGAATGGGCTTGGAGACCGTCGAAGCGAGCTGCGGCGCGAAGGTGTAGCCGCCGAGAACCACGATCAGCTCCGCCGCCAGGATCAGCCCGACCAGCGCGCCGATCGGCGCATATTGCAGGGCGCCGCTCTTCAGTTCGGCGAAATCGACGTCGAGCATCATGACGACGAACAGGAACAGAACCATCACCGCGCCGACATAGACGACGAGCAGGATCATCGCCAGGAACTCGGCGCCGGTCAGCATGAACAGGCCGGCGGCGTTGAAGAAGGTCAGGATCAGGAACAGCACCGAATGCACGGGGTTGCGCGACGAAATGACCATGAACGCCGATGCCACCGCGACAAAGGCGAAGAGGTAGAAAAAGGCCGCCTCTAGTCCACTCAACATTGGGGATCCCCCGGGTTCCTGTACAAACAGGACAACCGTCCTGTTTCGATGTTTGCCGCCTCAGGCCGCAAGTTTCGTTGTGTCCTTAGACGAGGCCCCTCGCCCCGTCCATGCGTCAAATATCAGCGGTAGGGCGAGTCCAGCGAGATGTTGCGCGCCAGCTCGCGCTCCCACCGGTCGCCATTCGCCAACAGTCTGTCCTTGTCGTAGTAGAGTTCCTCGCGCGTCTCCGTCGCGAACTCGAAATTCGGCCCCTCGACAATGGCGTCGACCGGGCAGGCTTCCTGGCAGAAGCCGCAATAGATGCACTTCACCATGTCGATGTCGTAGCGCACCGTGCGGCGGGTGCCGTCGTTGCGGCGCGGGCCGGCCTCGATGGTGATGGCCTGCGCCGGGCAGATCGCCTCGCACAATTTGCAGGCGATGCAGCGTTCCTCGCCATTGGGATAGCGGCGCAACGCATGCTCGCCGCGGAAGCGCGGGCTGGTTGGCCCCTTCTCGTGCGGATAGTTGATCGTCTCCTTCGGCGCGAAGAACTGGCGCATCGACAGGAAGAAGGCGCTGACGAAATCCTGCAGCAGCAGCGATTTGGCGGCTTGGGAAAGAGCGGACATCACGCAAACCCCGTGATCTTGAGGAAGGCCGCGGTGGCGACCACCATGAACAGCGAGATCGGCAGGAACACTTTCCAGCCAAGCCGCATCAATTGGTCGTAGCGGTAGCGCGGCACGAAGGCCTTCACCATGGAGATGCCGAAGAACACGAAGCAGACTTTCAGCACGAACCAGATGACGCCCGGCACCCAGGTGAACGGCGCGAAGTCGAACGGAGGCAGCCAGCCGCCGAGGAACAGGATGGTGGCCAGCGCGCACATCAGCACGATGGCGACATACTCGCCGAGGAAGAACAAAAGGAACGGGGTCGACGAATATTCGACCATGTGGCCGGCGACCAGTTCCGATTCGGCTTCGACCAGATCGAAGGGCGGGCGGTTCGTCTCGGCCAGCGCCGAGATGAAGAAGATGATGAACATCGGGAACAGCGCCAGCCAGTTCCAGTCGAGGAAGGTGTTGGGCAGGCCAAGCCGCGTACCAATTCCATCATGCTGCGACAGCACGATATCGGTGAGGTTGAGCGAGCCGGCGGTGAGCAGAACGGTGACGATGACGAAGCCGATCGAGACTTCGTAGGACACCATCTGCGCGGCCGAGCGCAGCGCGCCGAGGAACGGATATTTCGAGTTCGACGCCCAGCCGCCCATGATCACGCCGTAGACCTCGAGCGAGGAGATGGCGAAGACATAGAGGATGCCGACATTGACGTTGGCGATTGCCCAGCCGTGGCTGACCGGGATGACCGCCCAGGCCGAGATCGCCAGCACGGCCGACACCAGCGGCGCCAAAAGAAACACGCCCTTGTTGGCGCCGGACGGGATGACCGGCTCCTTGAAGACGAACTTCAACAGATCGGCGAAAGCCTGCAGCGTGCCCCAGGGGCCGACGACGTTCGGGCCACGGCGCAATTGCACCGCCGCCCAGATCTTGCGGTCGGCGTAGAGGATGTAGGCGACGAAGATCAAAAGAACGACGATCAGCACGACTGACTTCAACAGGATCAGCAGCGCCGGCAGCACGTAGAAGGAGAAGAAAGTGTCCATGCTTATTCCGCCGCCTGCTTGAAGCCGCTCTTGGCCAGTGCCGAGCATTCCGCCATCACGGCCGATGCCCGCGCGATCGGGTTGGTCAGGTAGAAATCCTTCACCGGCGAGGTGAAGGTGCCCTTGTTCAGCCGTCCGCCGAGCTTCGCCACCTCGGCGATATCCTCGGCATTGCCGGCCGCGACCTGGTCGATACGGGCCAGATGCGGGTATTCGCCATAAAGCTTGGCGCGCAGCTGCGGCAGCGAATCGAACGGCAGTTTCTTGCCCAGCACATCCGACAGCGCCCTTAGGATCGCCCAGTCCTCGCGCGCCTCGCCCGGCGCGAAGCCGGCGCGGTTGGTCTGCTGCACACGCCCTTCGGTGTTGACATAGGTGGCCGATTTTTCCGTGTAGGCGGCCGCCGGCAGGATGACATTGGCGCGGTGCGCGCCCTGGTCGCCATGCGTGCCGATATAGACGACGAAGGCGCCGCCGGTCTTGGCCATGTCGATCTCGTCGGCGCCGAGCAGGAACAAGAGCTCCATTTCGCCCAGCATGCCGGCAACGTTTCTGCCGCCCTCGCCCGGCACGAAGCCGAGATCGAGACCGCCGACGCGCCCGGCCGCATTGTGCAGCACGGCAAAGCCGTTCCAGTCTGCGCGGGCAGCGTTGACGGCGGCCGCGAGCTTGGCCGCCTGGCCGAGCACGGCCGCGCCATCGGCACGCGCCAGCGCGCCCTGTCCCACGATGATCAGCGGGTGTGTCGCCTTCTTCAGCGTCTGGAAGAACTTGCCGTTTCCGTCAGCCAAATCCTTCAGCGAATCCGGCCCGGCGCCCAGCTGTTCGTAGTCGTAGCGGGTATCGCCGACATCGCCGATGACGCCGACCGGCAGATTGCCGGTCCGCCAGCGCTTGCGGATACGGGCATTGAGCACCGAGGCTTCATAGCGTGGGTTGGCGCCGATGATCAGCACCGCATCGGCCTGCTCGATGCCTTCGATGGTCGGGTTGAAGATGTAGCTCGCGCGGCCGAGCGCCGGATCGAGTGCGGCGCCATCCTGGCGGCAATCGGTATTCTTCGAGCCGAGCGAAGCCATCAGCAGCTTGAGCGCATAGGTTTCTTCGACGGCGGCGAGATCGCCCGCGATAGCGCCGATCTTTTCGGGCGCCGTCTTCGACACCGCGTCCTTGATCGCGGCGAAGGCCTCGGCCCAGCTGGCAGCAACCAGCCTGCCGTCCTTGCGCACATAGGGGCGGTCAAGGCGCTGCGTGCGCAGGCCGTCCCAGATGAAGCGGGTCTTGTCGGAGATCCACTCCTCGTTCACCGCCTCGTTGACGCGCGGCAGGATGCGCATCACTTCGCGGCCCCGGCTATCGACGCGGATCGCCGAGCCGACGGCATCCATCACGTCGATGGATTCGGTCTTGGTCAGCTCCCACGGCCGCGCCTGGAAGGCGAATGGCTTCGAGGTCAGCGCGCCGACCGGGCAAAGGTCGATGACATTGCCCTGCAGCTCCGAGGTCATCGCCTGTTCGAGATAGGTGGTGATCTCGGCATCCTCGCCACGGCCGATCAGGCCCAGTTCGGAAATGCCGGCGACTTCGGTGGTGAAGCGGACGCAGCGCGTGCAGTGGATGCAGCGGTTCATCACCGTCTTCACCAGCGGTCCGATGTATTTGTCTTCGACCGCGCGCTTGTTCTCGTGATAGCGCGAGGAATCGACGCCGAAGGCCATCGCCTGGTCCTGCAGGTCGCATTCGCCGCCCTGGTCGCAGATCGGGCAATCCAGCGGATGGTTGATCAGCAGGAACTCCATCACGCCTTCCCTGGCCTTCTTGACCATCGGCGTGTTGGTGAAGATTTCCGGTGCCTCGCCATTCGGGCCGGGACGCAGGTCGCGCACGTTCATGGCGCAGGAGGCCTGCGGCTTGGGCGGCCCGCCCTTCACCTCGATCAGGCACATGCGGCAATTGCCGGCGATCGACAGCCGCTCATGGAAGCAGAAGCGCGGCACTTCCGCGCCAGCGTCTTCCGCCGCCTGCAGCAGCGTGTAGTGGTCGGGTACAGTGATCTCTTTCCCGTCGACCTTGAGCTTTGCCATTCGCCTCAAACCCCTGCGGAGTTCCCGCAATCTCTTTTTCCGGACGCGGTCGAGACCACGTCGGGCACTTCATTCACTTCTTGACGGCGAGCGCCGCCGCTTGAGCTGTCCAATCGTCGCGGCCGATGCGGCCGCCGAGCGACAGATAGTCTTCGACCCAGGCAACCTCTTGCGGCGTCCATGCCGCGATCTGGGCATACGTCCAGATGCCGAGGCCGTTGAGAACCTTTTCCAGCTTGGGCCCGATGCCGGATATCGCCTTGAGATCCGCCGGTTTCGCCGGCTTCTCCATGGCCTTGGGCTGCCTGAAGTCCTCGGGCAACAGCGCATCGCCGACGCCGCCCGTTGCGGGAACGGCATTTGCCACCGGCGTCATGGTGGCGGCTTCCTTGGCGGCAATATCGGTGACTTCCTGCGCGAAGGACTGCGCCTCGGCGATCATTGTTTTCGCCGTTGCCCGTGCCTTGGTGGAGGAAGGACTCGGTTCATCGAACTGCGCGACGCGCGCCTCCAAATCATCGACGATCGGCTGCAGCAGCCGCTGCGAGGCTTCTGCCGCGCCTGAAAACGCGCCCAGCCAGACGCCGAAAGCATGATTGGCAAGCCCGAGGCCAAGCGCCGACATCGCCGCCGCACCCGCCACAGGATGCACGAAAAGGTTGACGGCACTGGCCATCTC
>NZ_RZPW01000374.1:0-5951 GCF_003998455.1 Mesorhizobium sp. M7A.F.Ca.CA.001.08.2.1
TTCTCCGGCGGCGGGGCATCGACTTTGGGCGACGTGCGGGTGATGTCGCCGCGCGCGGGCGGCGGCAGCGCGCGAACAAGTGCGGAGAGCTCGACCGCCTGGCTGCTCAGTGCCATCGAGAGCCCGACATGGATTGTCATGGCTGCAACCGCCGCACCGAGCGCCATGACCCAGATCGGAACGATGAAGCGCTGCGGCTCGTCAGATGCGATCACGCCTTTCCAGTTTGGCGACAGTGGCGCGCCTTCGGCGTCGGCATCGCGTAGGAAGCGTGCCGCCGCCACGCGAACGGCATTGAGCGAGCGGTCGCCGGATCGGGCCGACACACGATATTTGCCACGAAAGCCAAGCGCCATGCATTGATACTGCAGTTCCAGCAATTCGCGATCACGGTTGGGATGGCGCTCGAGTTCGTCGAGACGGGTGAAGAACTGCGTGCCGGCATCGACATCGCCGCGCAGCATGACCACAAGCGGCTGCCGCGGCCAGGCGCTGGCACCGCCCCATGGCGTGTTCAGGGCCAGATCGTCGAGCAACGCCGCCACCACCCAGGCCGCCTGGTCGGCGCGCTCCATTGAGGATCCGACCGACATAGCCGTGTCGCGTGCCCGGACCAGTTCTTCGAGCAATCGGGTACGCAATGTTTCCGGATTGTCCGGCGGCAGCGCACTTTCAAGCTCGGGACCGAATTCGAGCAAGGGCGCAAATGCGTTGACGAGTGCGTTCGGATGGGTGCGGGAGCGCTTTACCGACGCGCTCGGCAAAGGTGGCGCCATCGGCCGCGGCATCGGCGCGCCGGTCAATCGAATGCGGGTGCGTTCGCGATCCTCCGACAGTCCGAACGGATCATCGCGGCTCATGATCTCACCTGTTCACCGAATAGCAGTCCACCTGCGGCTCGCTTGGCAACACGCCCGAAACGCCGATGACGAAGCCGGGAGCGTCGAGCAGCGACGCCCAGTGCTCACTTTTCTGGTCCAGTTCCAGACATAACCGATCGCCATCGTAAGGAATCTCGCGCGGCTGGGAATGAAGCGGTTTCAGCGGAATGCCGGGCAAGCGCGATTTCCACAGGCCCTCGAACTGGTCGGCCGAGCCGACGGTTGCCTGATTGACGAATATCTTGCGCAGCGCGTCTTCCGACAACTCCGAACCGACCCGGATGACGATCCGGCTGGCCACCAGCAGCTTCGGATTGTCGATACGGATCTTCCAGACATTGGTCGAATGCCGCATGACAGGCAGCGCACGCGATTTCGGCTCGATGTAACGCAGGCTGAGGATGAGCGAGCGCAGCGCATCCGCCAGCGCCGAATAGGCGGGGCCAGGCGCCATGTGATCGTAGGCGGGCAACTCGCCCAGCCGCCGCGCGCTCGATCCGTAGGTCGCCATCGAACCGGCGAGACCGGCAAGTTCCAGGTAAAGCTCGGCTGGATGGAACACATCCTGAGCCAGCATGTGGGCCAGCCGCGGACGTGCCGCATTGGCGAGATTGAGCATCAGCAAATCTTCGACGCTGCGCCCAGGTCCGCCCATGACCATCTTGCCATGCGCCTCGGCGATCTGGTCGAGGCCGGTGACAACTTCCAGCAGCAATTGCCGGTACCAGGCCACGGCGCCCGTAACCAAGGTCGGTGGCAGGAAGGTCTCGTCCAGGGAGACGCCGCCATCGGCTCGAATCCCCTTGAGGTCGGCTATCGGCAAGGCCGTGTAGCCACCGACCGACTTGCCGGGTGCGAGCAGCAGCGCCTGCGGCCGGGCAATTTCGATTTCTTCAGGGTCTGAACCGCCCTGGACGGCGTCACGCACCGAAACGATCCGCCCATGATATCGCGCACCCGAGGCGGCAGCGTGTGCCGGATCGAAGCCGACACCGCCCGGAGGCTCCAGCGGCAAGGCGATCAGCACCGGTCCGGCGCCCGTGTCAGGGGTGACCGGCAGCGGTCGCGGCGCATCCATCATGTCCGGGATGGAAAAAGGTGTCCCATCCGGAAAGATGCCCCGCGCGGACAGGATCGAGATCTGGCCGGCTTCCAGCAACGCCTGGTCCAGTGTCAGCTGTTGGAAACCGAACGTATGCAATTGCCCGGCCTGCAACGCGCCGCGCACCGTCGCCTCGAAAAAGCGATCCTGCTGCTGGAAATGCTGGGTCCGCAGGAAAAGCCCTTCGGACCATAGCACCCTGTTTGCATTGCTCATGCCGCTACTCTCTGCATCGAGCTCCCCTTGCCCTTTGCCGCTAGGCGGAAATGCCGCCGCTGCCAAGCGTGACGTTGATCGTGAATTTCGATCCCGACGACACCGACTTAGTTGTCCGCCAGTTCCGGCCGCCGGGCTCGCGGATCAGAGCAACAAAGCCCAGCGCCGTCGCGTCCGGCTCGACCGTGATGGTTTTGGATGCGGATTTTCCCGGCCCGACGGAAATCTGGTCGGATCCGATGAGATCGCCCGCCAGCGCCGTGCCGGCATCCCCCTGCAGCGCGAAATAGTCGGCGGAATTGAATTTGCCGGTGCTTTTCAGCCGCATCACCAGGATCGTTACCGGCCGGTCGCCGCCGCCTGGTCCCGGGTTCATGCCAGCACCGCCGTTTACGTTGACGGTGATCACCGATGGTTTCGGCGGACCACTCTGGCAAGCCGCAAGCAACCCTGTCGCGCCCAAGGCAACAACAAATTCACGTCGATCAATCATCTCTCACTCCTCCTCATATGCATCTCGAAAATCAGCGCCGATTTCGCCAAGGAAGCTCTTTTCAGCACTCTCGGCGATTTCACGATGGCGCTTCTGGTAAAGTTCCCACAGCTTGGCGCCCCGCCCCCCAGAGAGAAGGGTTCCGATCGCGGAATTCGTTTTCAGCTCTTCCTCGATCACTACCGGGTCAAAACGGTCGATCATCCGCCGCATGGCGGTCTGTATGCCTCGCCAGGCGCGTACGTGATGTTGCGCGAGATCGCGCACCGCATCGGTGATTGCCGCTTCACCGCCGAGAAATCCTGGGCTGCGCTCAGCGATAAGCGTTATGATGGCGTCGTCGACGGTCGGCAGGAACTTGAGCGGATTGACTTCGGAGGCCCCGACCATGGTCTGCGCGACGCGCGCGTTTCCCTTTTCCTCGGCCCGCTTGCGCAGAAGCTGCATCAGACCTTCCATCATCATCCGGTATTCGCGACCGAACTTCTCCATTTCCGCGATGCTGTCGCGTCCGGGGAAATCGGCTTCCTCGACACCCATGCCATGCAGGAATGCGGCGCGAAGCGCCATCTCCTCCGGCCGCGCCGCACCCAGCGCCGGGGCGGCTTTGGGAGCAGCACCCACACGTGGTGAAGCAGGGGTAGCTGCGGGCTGCACCGGCAAATCCCAGGGATTGGCTGATTGGGATCGCTGGGCGATGCGCTCGCGCTGTTCGATCGAACTGGCGCCGTTCGCCGAACTGAGCGTGGCGGCTGGTCCGAAAGCAAAGTCATCATGGGTTCCGGACGGCTTGTCACGGGCGGCTTGGGCTGCGCGGTCGGGGGACGGTACCGCGTCGAGGCTGAACGGGTCCGCTTGGCTCGCCGCGCCGCCCGGTTCGCGATAAGGGGCGGGATTTTTCGACACCGGCGTCGAAACCGGATCGAGGCTGAACGGGTCATCGAAAGCGGCCGAGTGGCGCTGGTCGGAGTTGGCACGTTCGAATGCACCCGCAACCGGCTGCTCGAAAGGGTTCGGCAGATCGGCCGGACGTGGCCGTCGCGGCTCTTCTTCGACCTTGGCGGAAAAGAAGTCATCGCGACCGATGCTCACCGGGGCCCGGGATGCTGGCGGCGCGCGTTCCGAAACCGGCTGGCTGGCCGCTGGTGCTTGAGTGGCTGGCGTTTGCAGGTCGACATGGACGACGTAGTCGCCCAATCTCAGCCGCATGCCACTTTGAAGGCGCGTCGACTTGCCGGCACCGAGCGGGCTGTCGGAGTCGTTTATGAACAATCCGCTGCTCGACGTGTCGGTGACGAAATATCCATCTCGCCCGCCAGAGATCTTGCAATGTGCCCTTGAAACGAACATGTCGGGATCGTTGATCTGCCAACCCGCGTCCGCGCTGCGGCCGATCACCAGCTCACCCTCGTCAAGCCGGGCCTGCCGCACCGCCTGGGTGCGTGGCCCTTGCTCCAGTGTCAGCAGCAGGCTCATGCCGCGACCCCCGTCATTTCCGGCCGCCATCCGACGATTGTCCGCAGCCGCATGTCGTCAGCATCGCCCCTTTCGATGGGTCGCGCAAGCCAGGCGGTCCGCCCGAGCCGAACCGCTCCGATTTGGGGCGGCGGTACGGCTTCACGCGCAAGCACGATGCGCAGATCGACGTCGAGCGACTCCCCGACCATGTCGCGAACGGCCTGCTTGAACAGCTTGAGCCGCTCGCCGCCAGGCAGGAACGCCTTGAACTCCTCATACCCCAGCGGGCCGACACGCAGTTCGATCCTGCTTTGGCGGCTGAAAACGCGTGGGCCGATCGTCGCGCCCTTGCCGAGCCCTGCAAAGGCCTTTGCAAGACGGGTCTGGAGACCGGTTGGTACTGTTATCCAGGCGGAGATGAACTCCTTGATCTGTACCGGCGCCTTGAACGCTTCCGCCAGGAACAGCGTCAGCCGTTCCGGGCCGTCGACCTGATTGGCCAGCGAAGCCGCCTGGCGAAGCTTCACCGTATCGAGATTGGGGTCCTGCGTGCCGGGAAGTCCGATCCCGGCCATGGCTTCAAGCATGGCGCGAACGCGCCCGCCGACCGCGCGTTCGGCCTGCACGGCCGGGTGCGCATCCGCCCACGCCCGATAGTAGAGGGCGATCATACGGTGCTGCAGAATGTTGACGAAGTCGACGAACGTCGTGTCGCTGGTCAGTTGTGCCTCGGCGCCGGCGAACCAGCGTTGCGAGAGCCGGTCGAGCACCCAGCGCGTCAGATGCAGCGGCATTGGACCCTCGGGTCCCAGCAGACCAAAATTTGCCACCGTGACCCGGGCCGGTGCCGCATCGCGGGCTTCGCGGAACACAACCAGGTCCCGTGCGGAAAAGGCGAGGCGTACATGCTGGCCGAGCCGTGCCGGCTCACGGTCGGGACGGCCGGAATGGCCGAACAGACCGTTCCGTTGTTCGAGGCGGCGCAGCAGTTCGAAAAAGTCGAACGTCTCGGACAGACCTTCGGCCCTGTTCGGGCCGGGCGTGTCTAGATCAGGTAGCGATTGCCGGGCGTCATCGGCCATGGCACATCCTCCTGCTTCTGCAGCAGCCGCGTGCGAGTTCGCACGAAGCCGTTTATCCCGGCGTGACGAGCAAACAACCGCGCCAGCAAGGCCGAAAGCAGCAAGGTACTTTGGCCGGCCAGGACCGATTGATCAACATGCAACGTGACTTCGGTACCGCGTCCAAAGCACATCGGTCCATCGATTTGCAGACGTTCGATGACCGGCTGCGAGTCGATACGCACGATCGAATGCACATTTCGGGCAAGGCTTGGATCGCCGCGATCGGCATAAAGGTCGAGTAGCGCATGCAGGGGATCGATGCCGCGGCCTTCTTTGGCAAGACTGAGAAAGTTGAGCGCGAGCTGCGCCACCAGCCGCCAGGCGAGATCATCGGCCCGCGATTCCCCGTCGGCCCCAGCAGGCAGTGCCGCAGGAATAGCTGGCTGCGGCGCACGCAAGGCGCCAAGAAGCCTCACGGTTTCGACCGGGTCGCCGGCCTCTAACGTCAACGTCGGATTGTCATCGAGGATCGGCAGATCACGATTGGTGCAAAGCGCCATCACGTCGAGCCGCTTCAGCGGCCGGGTCGCCGGCCTTACGAGCGGCCGGGACACGGCCAGGAAAACGTCATCCCCGGTATAGGACGTTCGCGTCAGGCCTTCGCGGCGCTCCTCCTCCATCGCGCGGCGAGGGCGCCTTTCGGTCGAATAGACCCAACCACTACCGCCGTTCTGACC